>JBJTTJ010000211.1:0-9318 GCA_046080125.1 Cuspidothrix sp. | reverse complement strand
AATAGAAGTGAATCCAACAACTATGGTGTACAATTTAGTTTCCAACCTTCTGCTAAGATTGTATTAGGTGCATGGGGTGGTTACACAACAGCTAGTACATTAGTGGGTACTCCTTCTAGTGGTGAGGCTTGGTACTGGGCTGGTACTTTGGCTATTAGAGACTTCGGTAAAGAAGGTAACACCTTGGGTTTAATTTTCGGTCAACCACCTAAAGTTACTTCTGCAAAAGTTGGTAGAGCATCAGTTCCTTCTGAAACAGGTACTTCTTACCATTTAGAAGGTTTGTATAAGGTGAAGATATCCGACAATATTCTTGTTACTCCTGGTTTGTTGGTTATCTTCAATCCTGAGCATAACGACAACAACAAAACTGAGTATGTTGGTACTTTACGTACTACCTTCAGTTTCTAGAATCAATTGGATAGGGTTTAGCAGTGCTAAACCCCTACGGAGTTAAAGATTCTCTCCTTCCCTCGTTCCTAGTCTCTGACTAGGAATGCTGTTGTTGAGGCTGTGCCTCATATTCTTATTGAAGTCAGAGCCTTCCAGAATTCATTCCCAGTGTAGAGACGTTCCATGGAACGTCTCTACATTTTTTTATGCTGTTGTTTTTGTCGCAACTTCTTGTGCTTCTGCTAAGAGGTTGTTTGAAAACTTGTTCTTGTGGTATATAAGTAATTAGGCAGAATAAATTATACATACTCTTTTCCTATTACCTGTTACCTGTTCCCTCTCTCCACGTAGGAAATTAATTTCGCACGATCACTTAGTATCTGTAGATCCCCCTAAATCCCCCTTAAAAAGGGGGACTTTGAGGAACTTAGCCCCCTTTTCCAAGCAGGGGGTTTTCATTCTCCAAAATTGCGATCGCTAGAACCTTTTAACCATCAATATTTGGGCTTATTTTTAATATTAATTAATCAAAAGTTAGGAAAAAACCGTTATATTGCATTGTGGAAAACGGTTTCAGGAAAATGATTTTGCAATTTACCCCCGAGAATGAAAATGCCCTGCTTTTCCAAGGGGGTTGGGGGATCTAGATTAATTCTGATACTCTTGAAACATCCTCTAAGGATAAGCCTAAAGCTTGGGAAATTTGTTCTAGAGTCAAACCCATTTGTAATAATTTGGGTATTGCCTCTGTTCTTGCTTGTTCTGCTTGTTCTGCACGTTGGCGTTCAGTTTCGGCTTTTTGGCGTTCGGCTTCGGCGTGTTGTTGTGCGGCTTCATCTGGTAATAAGACTAAATTGCCTGATTGGTGATAAAATCTTAACCAGGTAGTAGTTTGTTTGCTGAATGTTCCGTCCCAATTCCCTAACCAAAATCCTAAGGAAGACTCAAGTCCTCACTACGAAAGGGATCAGATTAGGGTGATTTTTGACTGGATAGGTCTGTTGGTGGTCTATCATTACTCCAAGCCCACCAGACAAAACTACAATGACAATGATAAAATTCTTGCCATTTACGACGACGATCTGCGGTAGTTACGGGCGATCGCCTATTTAACCATACATTAACAGCCTCTCGACTACTGGCGTGGCATTTGGGACAATGAAATTGATGGGCGTGTACTGCTTGATTTGTCCATTCTGGAGGATTGGGATCAAAAGCATCCATATAATATAAACTGTAATTTTATCAGTGACTTCATATACTTAATTATGACTAATAATTGACACTATGGAACCAAATGTTGAAATTCGTCGCTTGTTAGATATCATGCCAGCTTCTGGACGGATGATGACGAAAATTGTCAGTAAACCAGAACAACAGCAAGTAATAGATGCTGCTTTTCCCCTACCTTTTAGTCAAGCAAGACCAATATATATTAATTTCGATTTGTGGGGACGTTTAACTAAGCCGCAACGGGATTTACTGCTGTTGCAGATGGTATCCTGGGTAACTGCTGTGAAATGGTTGCAACCGAATATTTATCAAGCTGTGGTGTTAGCTGGGTTGGTGGGAGGAATAGTAGAAGCTGTGCAGTCTGATGTGGTAGGTGTGGTGATAGCTGGAGGATTAACTGCTGTGGCAGGGATGCGAATTTGGCGATTGAATAAATCCCAGGAATCAGAATTAAATGCTGATATAGCAGCTATTAGAATTGCCCAGAGAAGGGGTTATTCCGAAATAGAGGCAGCTGAACATTTGTTAGGTGCGATCGCTACTGTAGCCAAAATAGAGGGGCGTTCTGGCTTAAATTTTAGCGAATTAATTCGTTGTCAAAATTTGAAGGCAATTGCTGGTTTATCTACAGTGGGAATACCTGAAAATTATCAATAGATTTATAGGGGAGTGACGACAATTGACATTAGCATTAGGAATGATAGAGGTCTATATTCGTTTTCCTCCTCCGTTAAGTAATTAAAATTTATGTAAATATTCAGCCTATAATATTTGGGGTGGACACTGCTCACTGTACATTATGTTTATCTAAGTCCTTTATGATTTGATAATTACAAATTATGAATTACAATTTTTCGCGCATGAATGAGGTACAATCTCCCATTATTCCCGTTGTGGGAGAATTAATTAAAAACTCTCCTGGGACAATTTCTTTAGGACAAGGTGTAGTTCATTATCAACCTCCAGAAACAACTATTGAACCACTAGCATCTTTAGAAGATTTATGTACTATTACCATTGCCAATGGGGCTTTTTACTTTTTCATAAAAGTGGATACTAAAATCAATGATTTGGAATTAGTGAAAAAACTGGTTCAAGAATATAAAATAGCGGTAATTCCAGGAACAACTTTTGGGATGGAAGATGGTTGTTATTTGCGGGTTGCTTATGGTGCATTGCAAGTAGATACGGCCAAAACAGGTATAGGGAGATTGGTCAAAGGTCTACAAAGTATCGTATTATGACCCCATAACAAAAATTAACACTCCTATTTCATCCATGGGTCAAATAGTTTGGATAGCAAGACACGCTAACCGTCTTGACTTTGTAAATCCTGATTGGTTTCTGACCGCAGAAAGACGATATGATCCACCTTTATCAGATGATGGTATGGTCCAGGCACAGCAGTTAGCAAAGCGACTGAAAGAGCAAAAAATCAGTCATATTTTTGCGTCTCCGTTTTTGCGAACTATTCAAACTGCAAATGCGATCGCTGAAGTTTTGGATTTAGAGATTAAACTAGAAATAGGTTTGAGTGAATGGCTAAATCCTGAATGGATGACCGAAGAACCAGAAAAACTCTCAATTTCTGCATTAGTCGAATTATTCCCCAGAATTGATACTAGCTACACATCGCGCATAGCTGCACAATATCCTGAAACCCATGAAAAAGTGCGGGAACGTTCAGCACAAACTGCTAGGTGTCTATCTACGGAATTTTCCCCCCATGATATCCTATTGGTGGCACACGGGGCTTCTGTCTTGGGTGCAGCAATGGGATTAGTGGGGGATATTGCCAAAACGGAAGTTAAAGCTTCTTTATGTTCTTTGGTAAAGGTTGTCCGTAAAGATACCGAATGGTTGCTAGAACTAAAAGGAGATACTTCCCATTTAACAAAAATTGAGGAAGTAGTACGATTTGTATAAATGTAGCATCGGGATTTTTGACAAATCCCAAATCAAAATAAATCAGGATAAATTTTATGACATTACTACTAGCAGGAGATATTGGCGGTACGAAAACTATTTTGCGTTTGGTAAAATTCTCGGAAACATTAGGTTTAGAAACTCTGTATCAGGAGAGTTTTCCCAGTGGAGATTTCCCCGATTTAGTGCCAATTGTACAAAGGTTTCTACATACTGCTAATTCTACCACACCGGAAAAAGCTTGTTTTGCGATCGCAGGTCCAGTCGTGGGAAATACCGCCAAATTAACCAATTTATCATGGTTTCTGGACACAGGTCGGCTAACTCAAGAATTGGGTATTGCCTCCGTTTCCTTAATTAATGATTTTGCGGCTGTTGGTTATGGTATTTTTGGCTTAACAAAACAGGATTTAGTCACTTTACAAGTTGGTAAATATCAATCAGCAGCACCTATAGCTGTAATTGGTGCGGGAACAGGTTTAGGCCAAGGGTTTTTAATTAAACACGGAAATCAATATCAAGTCTTTTCCTCCGAAGGTGGACACGCAGATTTTGCTCCTCGCAATGAGTTAGAATTTCAACTATTAAAATATCTTTTAGATAAACATAATATTGACAGAATTTCTGTAGAAAGAGTAGTTTCTGGGTTAGGAATTACCTCTATTTACCAATTTTTGCGAGATACCTACGGTGAGCAAAGCTCTCAACAAATAACTACCGAATCTCCCGAAATTGCCCAAGCAGTGAGAACTTGGGAACAAGAAGCACAGACAACCGAAAAAACAGTTGATCCTGGTGCATTTATTGGTAGTGCGGCATTACAAAAAAGCGATCGCCTTTCTGAACAAGTCATAGACTTATTTATTGCCGCCTACGGTGCAGAAGCGGGTAATCTTGCCCTCAAACTATTACCCTATGGAGGATTATACATTGCCGGTGGTATCGCCCCTAAAATCCTACCTTTAATGGAAAATGGCAGTTTTATGTTAAATTTTACCCACAAAGGCAGAATGGCTTCTTTGCTTGCAGAAATCCCCGTCCACATAATTCTTAACCAACAAGTAGGATTAATTGGTGCGGCTTTGTGTGCTTCTAGGTTATAACTAGCAATAAAATAGAATCTGCCAATTTCATAACCTATGAATAGCAAAATTTCACTATCTCTGATCACTCTTGCTCTTTTCTCCAGTAATACTGCATTGGCAGTACATTCATCCCCACCAAAAACCTCGCAGAAAAAGCCTATTGTTCCCCAAATAGTTCAGCAAAAATGGAGAACATTTACCTCCCCAGATGGAAGTTTTACGGTTCTAATGCCAGGAAAAAAACAACAAAAAACCCAAATTCAAAAAACCTACATGGGGAAAATAAAATTAGAAATATTTTTAGCCCAACCTGCACATCAAGAAGTAGTATATATAGTCACTTACAATGAATTTCCTGATAGCTATGTACAAATGAATAGCCCGCAGAAAATCATGGATGAAGCCCAATATATGGAACTAAAAACTACCCAAAGTAGATTATTAAATCAGCGTAACATTCGCAGTTCTAACTTCCATCCTGGTAGAGAAATTGAATATGTCAATACCATAGGCAAGATTACAAAAACGCGAATGTTTGTCGCCCATGATAGGTTGTATAAAGTCATATCTATTGTGTCTAAAAAACAGCATGATAGTTTAGAAAAAACAGTCACCGGCTTTTTAAATTCTTTTCAATTAGTTGTTAAACGTTAATCGGGAATAAATGTGATGAACTACATAATAACCCCTCCTTCCTTGGCGTGAATCAGTGCTGTAGGCAGATCGCTATTTGACACCTAATTTAATGTTAGGCTCTATTGCAGCGATCGCCCTTTTCTTTTATCCTTGAGAAAACTTCTTGTTAATAGTTTTCATCTCCTCTCTATTTGCAGAAGTAGCTAGGAGTTGATGATCAGCAAAGTTATCCACAAAGGGAACTGTTAGCTTAAATGTACCATCAGGATTGAGTTGAACTTTTTGACCATCAAAAGTTACAGTCGCGCCTTCTTCAGTCGCACCATATAGGACTAATTCTGCATCCACAACAAACCAGAAATTGGCACTGGGACGGCTGAAAATACGCACCACACCAGAACGGGCTAAACATAACCATTGATGACTATGATTCATATAACCAATTTCTGTTATGTAGTCCCTCTCACCCCTAGGAATAGGCATATAACGACTATAAGTAGCGGCTTCACATTCGTATTGTTGGATGAACTGAGGACGCTGATAGCTCAGGTCAAGATTGGTGACATCATAAAGACGTACTGCTAAGGTGGTAAATCCTTGATTTTCTAATGTTTGTTGATGATTTGGGGCGATATACCAAGATACATAAGCCCATTTGGGAGTACGGGGAGTGAAAATAATTCTCGTATTCCCATCTTTGTTGATTTGATAAATATTCGTCCAGGATTCTATCTCTGCATCTAAGGCTACAGCTATATCATCATCACTAGCTTGAGGTGGCAATGGAGTGGGTGATATCACTGCTTCTAAATCAGGTATCGCTTCTGGTGGAATCGGACTACTGATCCCGTTCAAAGCCTGTCCTAATTCTAATGGTAAATCCAACAAATTTTGATTTTGAGGCTGTTGGTTAAGGGGTACAGAGGCGATATCCAGTAATTCTGATCCGGGTTTGCTTACTTCTGGATTAGCACTAATACCCAATAGTTCTGATAGGGATGTGGATGTGATCTGAGGTTGGTTTGGTGGGGGGGCTAAAGGTGCTTGTAATACTTTACTATGAAATTCACTATTAAATTCATTTGCCCAGCTATTTTGATCAATCGGTTTTTGGCGAATATTTAGAATGTGTGGATATTGATTCTTAACAACAATTACAGGAGCTTCTGTATCCCAAAAGGGTTCACCATAGTCTAAATCTAGGTCAGAATCTAAATCCAAATCAGCACCCAGATCAAGTTCAGAAACTCTATTCGTGTAATTCATTGTGGTGCTGATCGTCGGTGTGTCTAGAAGTGCTACGTTACCAATTCCTGTTACTTCCTGGGAATTTTCCTCTTTATAGTAATTTGCACTATTAAAACCATTACCATTTTGATGATTGTTGGTAACTCCAGTAACTGTTTCTGTTCCTAATAGGGTAGGATTTTCTATGGGAATAGTCTGATTTTGGTTATTGGCTAATTGTTTTTTTCTCCTTAACCACAAAGGTATAAAGGTGCTTAACCCAGCCATTAGCACTAGAGGTAATAGTAGGAAAAACCTCAGATTTTTAGTGATCATCGAGGAATTGCTAAAGGGATTTACCAGCATTATCCCCCCCCCAGCATCTATGCCTTGAGGTGTAACTACAGGGGTAGCTGTTGGTGAAGGGTTAAAACTGGGTATAGTCCTAGCTATGGGAATAGTTTGTAATACACTAGCAGCGATCGCCAGTGCTTCTGCTTCTCTTGCAGATTTTACAGATTCCTTTCCTAATTCCGATAGCAGAAATCCTAGAAAATCCCTTACTTTCTGACTCGGATCTTTTTTATAAACGTAAACAAAAGACTGGGAAAAAGGATATTTAGAATTAGTGGGGAAATAGTCTTGTACTCTCAACGCCCGCACATCTTCTAATTTAGAAATTTGATTAGCTAAAATGTAGCTAATGCCATCACTACCTAATTCTTTTAAAATATTAGGTGTATTATCTTCCGTCATTTTTACCGCATTACTACCCGTCCTGAAGGGAGCAGATTGAAATACTGCATATTCTTTAAAAGAACTGCGAGTATCACTAATAGTAGGACGATCTATAAATCTAATTTTACCTTGACTACTATCTAGATCTGACCAATCTGTAATTTCCCCTCGAAAAATTCTGGCAAATTTTTCACTACTTAAACTATCATAAAAGGTATTATTTTTACCTACAATAATGGCAATTTTTTCTCGTCTGACTAAAATCTGTTCTAAACCTTGGGCTTTTTCTTCTGGAGTCAGTTTCCGTCCCAATGCTGCCACATCAATTTTACCAGTTAAAACTGATTTAATAGCATCTTCATTACCATTAATGTAAATCTCTACTTGAGTCCCCGAAAACTTTTTTTCAAACTTCTCTTTCAAGCTTTGATTAACAATTATTGAGTTAATTGAACCATCTATTTTTATGACAGTTCCATTTTCTACTTTTGTTGGTAGGGGAAAAGCTGGACGAACAGGACTAGGTGAACTGATGGGACTATTACCCTGAGATTTTGTCTCCTGTGCCCCCACAGGTAGAGAAACTAATAAGTTGGCTACTAAGGGAGTGGTAGCGACGGCCACTAATAGGGAAAAATTGATGATAAGACTATCTTTTTCTTGTTGTTGCCACATATATACCTGATTAAGCTAAAATAAATGGACTAATTACCAATTCTCAAAATAGTTTTTTTGATTGGAGGAACTGGTTAATTATACAACCAGATTGACATACTCACCGACCTAAATATATGACAGAGCTTGCGGAAGTGGATGGAGCTTGTATACCATCATTTTCGGTCAATTTAAGCAATAAATGACAGGGAACGGATGATGTCAAACCAATTATTTGTTTCTAAAATAACTGATTGTTCACCTTTTAGTGTTGCACCTGGATAAAAAGAATACTTGTAAGCAAGCGGCGGATGTTTATATTCCACCTCAAACTGAAAATACTCTGGTAAGGGTTGCACCTGAATTTGTTCTCGCTGTTGTAATGCTTGTGTAACACCCGTTTGAATTTGCTCCAGCACTAATTGCGGGTGAATTCCCCACACTGACTCACCCATACCTTTAATGGTGTAGACAGTTTCAATTTTAGAGTTATAGTCCTTGACCCCTTGACATAAAGCCGCATCACCGGATACAAATACCACAGGAACTTGTTCGTAGGCTGCGGTTATGGCCATTAAATGAAACTCAGAAACAAGTTGACCATTCAATAACATCCGGTTGATATTAGGACTGAATGTATGTGCTAAGGGGTTTTGTCCTGAACCACTGGGGGAATGATAACCAATCAAAATTAAGGCCGCAAAGCTAGAATCTAACCCTTGCACCATGCTATAAGGGTGGCCACTCCAACCTTTAATTAGTTGTACTGGGTATGGTAATTGAGAAGGGTCAATATTCCTACCTGTATCGTGGGCATCTTTAACAATAATCTCTGTTGCTCCACCAGCGATCGCCCCTTCACAAGCTGCAACAGTTTCACGGGTCATCTGTTCTCGAAATATCTCATATCCCGATTTACCCAACGTCGCTTCATTCCAATGGGCAATCCCCGCAATTCCTTCAATATCTACACTAATGTAAATCCTCATATTTTCCTATTCTCTGTTAACGGTCAATAGTCTTCCCTATTCCCTCCGATATGTGATATAATTTTATGTCTGGAAGTTGATATGTGTTAAGACTAGCCATTCTAAGCTAGGATAAAACAGGAATGTAAGGGGAAAAAGTTTATTCCACCGCTTACATAAAAACTGCATTTATGACAAAACCTTTACGGAGACTAAAACCAGGAATACATTAGCATGGTCAATCAGAATTTAACCGCCCCAGAAATTGGATTTACTCACGAAGATTTCGCTGCTCTACTTGACAAATACGACTATCATTTCAGCCCTGGTGATGTCGTACCGGGTACAGTTTTCAGTATAGAGCCGCGCGGCGCTCTGATTGACATAGGTGCGAAAACCGCAGCATATATACCCATACAAGAAATGTCTATTAACCGGGTTGATGCCCCGGAAGAAGT
>JBJTTJ010000210.1:0-3974 GCA_046080125.1 Cuspidothrix sp. | reverse complement strand
GGGCAGAACAGGAAAAACAACGGGCAGAACAGGAAAAACAACGGGCAGATTCTGCTGAGTCAGAAGTAGCTAAATTGCGACAATTACTACTCGAACTGCGATCGCTCGAACCTTAACAACTTAACATATCCTAGATATTAGATCTTTTGATGAGGAGATTCGCCCATAGAATGATATTTGGATCTTCCAGACTAAATACGATAAATTAGTAGGAGAAATACCAATTTAGTAACATCCTTCTTCTAAAATTATCAAAATTAGTTAAGCCATAAGCTCTTCTTTTAATCAGCTTAATTTTCTGATTAATTCCGGATCTCCCAGACTAGATATGACCATTGGTATCGGCGTTGGAGTTTAGCAATTTTGAAGTATTGGTTAGAGCGCACAATAAAATGAAAGTTCTTCATGTTATCCCTTCCGTTAGTTCAGTACGAGGAGGTCCGAGTCAGGTAGTTTTAGAAATGGTAAAAGTTTTGAGAAAAACTGGTATTGATGCAGAAATTGCTACTACCAATGATCATGGCACAGAATTACTCAATGTGCCTCTGAGAAAACGTATAGATTACCAACAAGTTCCTATATGGTTTTTCTCTAGATTTTCCCCTTCTTTACATTCTTTGAGGGAATTTGCTCTCTCTATAGATTTTACTATTTGGCTATGGGAGAATATTAACAATTATGACTTGTTAAATATTCATGCTATATTTTCTTATACTTCAACTATAGCAATGATAATTGCTAGATTGCAGAAAGTACCTTATATTAATCAACCTCATGGTCTGCTATGTAAATGGTCTTTGCAGCAAAGCGCAATTAAAAAACAAATATATCTGAATATTATAGAAAAAGCCAACCTTAATTGTAGTCAAGGAATTCATTTCAGTTCTACTCTTGAACGACAAGAATGTGCACCGTTAAATTTAGCCTCCGCAAATTTTATTATACCTCACGGACTTATGATTACGGGTACAATCTCTCATGCTGATCAACGTTTGAGACAACATTTTAATTTACCTCTAGATCAACCAATTATCTTATTTCTATCTCGCTTACATCGTAAAAAAGGTTTAGATTACTTAATTCCAGCATTAGGCAAGTTATATGATTACGACTTTACCTTTATTATAGCAGGTAGTGGCGATCCTGATTATGAAACTGAGGTAAAAACTTTAGTGAAAACTCATGGAATTGAACAAAAAACACATTTTACTGGATTTGTCAAGGGTGAAATTAAAGATTTATTAATACAAGGAGCAAGTATATTTGCTTTAACTTCCTATTCTGAAAACTTTGGTATATCAGTTTTAGAAGCCTTAGCTGCTGGTGTTCCTGTCATTGTCACCCCTAGTGTAGCTTTATCTGATATCATTCAAGAAAACCAGATTGGTTATGTCACAGAACTTGATGTAGATGCAATTTCTACAACTATACAACAGTTTTTAGATAACCATAAGTTAGCCAAAAAAATGGGCGATTCCCAGGTCGTCCTTCGCAGTCGCGTCCGGCAATTTATCTTAGATAATTATACCTGGGATAAAGCAGGATCAAAAATGATCTCTGTTTATGAAAATATTATTCAAAGTCATAATTTAAAGAAATTTTAGTAAGACAGTTAATTGTAGAACAAGAAATGAAATTAATTTGTAAGAAAAATCAAGGTTATAAAAAATGGCTTATAGTGACTTTACTCTAGAAAGAATCACGAAAATATTTGGCATTAACATTGAAGAAAGAATAAATGTTTTTACTACCTTTGACCAGTTAACAGTTGATCATTTCTTTATCAAATACTTACAAAATAATATTCCCTTAGCGCAAGCAATTAGTACAGAAAAAGCTAAATCAGAAATGATTATTGCGCCCGTTTTGATTGAAGTAAGAAGACTATTAAATAATAAAATTAGTTTATTTTCAGGAATTGATTTTAATGTTAATATTGAGCAGGGTTTAAATGGATTTTGTGATTTTTTAATTGGGTTATCATCTCAACAGTTATATGTAACATCTCCTGTGATTGCTTTGGTGGAGGCGAAAAATGATAATCTTAAACAAGGATTCGCTCAATGTATTGCAGAAATGATTGCTGCTGCCCAACTAAATCAATCGGAGGGAAATAATGTTGAAAATATCTATGGTTGTGTTACCAATGGTAATCAATGGGTGTTCTTGCAATTAACTGGTAATCTAGTAGTAGTTGATTTAGATGAGTATTATATAAATCAACCAGAAAAAATTATTAGTATATTTGTGAGTCTAATTAAGTCAGA
The DNA here is from genome assembly GCA_046080125.1 of Cuspidothrix sp. Classification (GTDB taxonomy): domain Bacteria; phylum Cyanobacteriota; class Cyanobacteriia; order Cyanobacteriales; family Nostocaceae; genus Cuspidothrix. Next base: position 1,707 of record JBJTTJ010000210.1, on the reverse strand, counting down.
GTTAGAGTCCAATCCGAAATAAAGCAGTAGAATTAGCTAAATTAAGATAGTTACTAGCAAAACAGGAAATTAACTTATAGAGATTTATGTCAATCAAACATCAAGATTATCATGATTATTAATTTGTGGGAGGTGTCTGCGGAATTAGTTTTTCAAGAAAATATATCTAGTTTACTTCCATTTGTACCTATTCTTAAAGGTGGTGGAAATGAAAATATAGGATTCCTAGGGATTATTTAGGCGATCGCTATATTTACTAAAATGCAAATAAGCATGAAGACCGATAAACTATTTTATTTTACCGCATATTCCTCAATCAACCAGGTCTTATCGCCGAACTCCTCCCCGGTATTCCAGCAGATTGTCAATTCGATTACTCAGCACCAGTTGTCAAAGAACAGGAATTTCGCCATGATGGGATTTTAACCCCTTTAGGAAAAGACCCCAATCTTCCCCTAGTGTTTCTAGAAGCGCAAATGCAGCCAGACACAGAATTTTATGGACGCTACTTTGCTGAAACCTACCTTTATTTAAAACAGTATAAAATCACCAGACCCTGGCGAGGATTACTAATTCTCAAATCCCGTTGTCATGACCTGGGTTCAGAAATTCCTTACCAATTCCAGTTAGATAACCAAGTCCAAAGACTCTACTTACAAGACCTCCTACATCAAAATCGCCTAAGTCCCAATCTGGCATTACTGCAACTGATTATTCTACCGAAAACCAAAACCATTCAAGCTGCTCAAGACCTGCTAAAAAGTAGTAAAAATCAACCAGAATTTAGACAAAAACTAGATTTAGTTGAAGCTATACTGGTAAACAAATTCCCTAACCTAAGTTTGGAGGAAATATTAAAAATGTTAAACCTAAAAACTGCTGATATTACCCAAACCCGGTTTTATCGAGACGTTTTTCAATTAGGTATACAGGAAGGTATACAGGAGGGTAGACAGGAGGGTATACAGGAAGGTAGACAGGAGGGTAGACAGGAAGGAGAAGCGAAACTAATTATCCGTCAGTTAAAGCGTCGGTTTGGGATGATGTCCTCAAATCAAGAAAACCAAATTCGCGCTTTATCCCTTCCCCAGCTAGAAGCATTAGGAGAAGCCCTGCTTGATTTTACCAACTCCACAGACATAGATATCTGGTTAAATACTCACAAAAAAATGTATCCTCAGATACCCGACACATTCCCCGAAAATGATAATTGAACAAGGCGTTGCTGAACTTCACGCTTTTGCGTGAAGTAAAATCTTTGGTGTTGCTGATTTTTGGGATGAAAAACAATTTTGCATATTTTTGCATATATTTAAAACCCCTGTCGAGACCTAGAACGTCTCTACACCCAAAAAACATCCCGCATTTATGCAACGGGGAATACTATAATTAAATGGTAAAGCAAATGTCAGATACAGTTATTCGAGTTGAGAATCTAGGTAAAAATATATGGCTCTCCTAGAGTGGGTATGATAATTTTATAAAAAATAATGGTTGAAAACATTGTTATACAAGGAGTCTATGAATATAAAACAACAGATTTAATAAAATTTGATTTTGATTTCATTGAATCTCTTGAGAGGGTGTTTGAAAAGTCCCTCATGATGTATCAAATATTTTCAGATCCCCCTAAATCCCCCTTAAAAAAGGGGACTTTGACTCTAGTTCCCCCCTTGCTAAGGGGGGTTAGGGGGGATCTGTAAGTGC
>JBJTTJ010000209.1:0-7259 GCA_046080125.1 Cuspidothrix sp. | reverse complement strand
TCTTTTTGCTTGGGTTGTTTCTGCTAAAACAATGCCGTTAAAAATTATTTTGATATGTTTATTGCTATCTTGTAAAATTGCGGGACGAGGATAATTCCAAACAGATTCTTGTCCTGGTTGTGGGGTAATAGGTTGTGGTTTTTATGGAGGATGGATAACCAGTGATATTGTTGGACCATTTAAAGGAGAACCTGGTACTTGGGGATGGTAAATAAGGAAAATTTCAGTTGTCAAAATTGATAGTTTGACAACTCATGAACATGACGGAGAAATTATCTATACAATTTATGTCATAACGATAATTTTTAATGTCCACCTACTTATTTTCCGATAAATGGTAGGAAAGTAAAAGTAGGTTATTTATGTAAAGATGTTTGAAAAAAATTATCTGCGGTTAATTCTTTCTTAGGTGTACCTCATTTGGATGAGAATTGCTATATTATTGGTTATGATACAATAGGGTCTATAGACCGAAAACCAACCCAATTATCTGAAACCAAAGGAATGATTTAAGCAATGAACAAATCACAGCTTAATTTGATATTACAAGAAGTTAAACAAGCTTTGCAAAAACTTTATCAAAACCAACTGGAAGCAATTATTTTATATGGTTCTCAAGCGAGGGAAGACGCTCAAGAATTTTCTGATATTGATATTCTGGTTGTTCTGAAATCAGAGATTAATCCCTATCATGAAATTGATAAAACCAGTCAGATAATATCTGAAATTTGCCTAAATCATGATGTGGTTATTTCCCGTCATTTTATATCTTCTGCAAAATTTGAAAATGAAAATACTCCCTTTAATTATAATGTCAAAAAAGAGGGTATTTTTATATGAACTCAGAACCACATAAATTTATCAAAAAAGCTAAAGAAAGCCTACTAGCGTCTGAGATTTTAGCAGAAAATAAATTATATAACTTTGCCGCTTCCAGAGCTTACTATACCATGTTTTATATTGCCGAAGCCTTTTTGTGGCAGCAAGGGTTAACTTTTTCAAGTCATTCTGCTGTGATTTCATGTTTCGGTCGAGAAGTTGCTAAAAAGGGAATTGTTCCCCTGGAATTTCACCGTTATCTGATTGATGCTCAAGATAAAAGGACACAAGGAGATTACAGTATTGATGATACCCTTGAGTTGAGTGAGGAAGATGTGAGAATTTTGATTGAACAAAGCAAAAAATTTATTGAAATTGCCGAGAAAACCTGATCAAAAATTTTATATTTTTGAGAATCAAACATCTAAAAATTATAATTTTTGAGATTTTAACCACTCTCTGACAACTTTTTCCGCTGATTGAGACTGATTATCTACTTGATAATTCATCTGCTGTATTTCTGTGGTAGAAATTTTACCTCCTAATTGATTAATAGTTGTTACTAATTCAGGATATTTTTGTAATATTTCTTGATTGAAAACAGGTACAGCTTGATATGGTGGAAAATACTTTTTATCATCTTCTAAAATCACTAAATCTAACACAGGAATTAACCCATCTGTAGAATTTGCAGCTACTAAATCTACTTGTTTTTCCTTTAATGCTTGATACATTAATCCTAATTCCATTTGTTTAATATTCGCAAATTTTAAGCCATAAGTTTTAGATAAACCCGGAAAACCATCAGCACGTTCTAAAAATTCATAGCCAAAACCTGCTTGCATTTGTGGACTATATTTACCAATTTCTGAAAGTGTTTTAACTTGCCATTTTTTCGCATCTTCTCCACGAATAATCATCGCATAAGTATTTTCAAAACCTAAAGGCTGCATAACAGTTAATTTATATTTATTCTGATATGCTTGTTTAGTTTTTTCATAAACAATTTGCGGATTTGTAATGGGTTTTTCCTTTAAAACTGCGGTAAATGCCGTTCCCGTATATTCTACATAACCCGCTATTTTACCTGCTTTTACTGCTTCATGGGCAATAAATGTACCACCTAAATTAAACTTTCTATCTACTTTTAATTTAGTATGACTTTCTATATGTTGGGCTAATATTTCTCCTAATATTACCTGTTCTGTGAAATTTTTTGAACCGATAATAATTGTAGCTGGTTTTTGTTGATAATTAATTACTATTAAACCCATGATAATTAAGGTAATTATTCCTGAGATAATGGCGATTGTGCGGTTGAATTTACCTTTATTTGCTGTTTGATTAGTAAGTCTTTTTTCTAATAGTCCTAAACCAAAATCTGCACTTAAAGCTATTAAAGCTGAGGGTATCGCTCCGGCTAAAATTAGTTCATTATTTACTGTAGAAATACCCCGAAAAATAAATACTCCTAAGCCTCCTCCACCAATAGCAGCAGCAATTGTGGCAATTCCTACTGATATTACAGTTGCTACTCTAACCCCTGCTAAAATAACTGGTAAAGCTAGGGGAATTTCTACTTTTAATAATAATTCCTGATCTGTCATTCCCATCCCTATCCCCGCTTCTTTAATGGCAGAATTGATACTATTAATACCAATATAAGTATTGCGAATTATCGGTAATAAAGCATAAAGAGTTAAAGCCACTATGGCGGGACTTTTACCAATTCCTCCTAAAAATGGTACGGAAATTAAAAACCCGAAAATTGCTAAACTGGGGATGGTTTGAATAGCATTTGCTAAACCAAGAATAGGGGGAGCAAATTTAGTCTCACGAGTGATGAAAATTCCTAAAGGAATACCAGTAGCAATGGATATGATTAAGGCGATCGCTACTAATATTAAATGCTCACCACTACGCAATAAAATCTCTGAAATATATTGTAATATAAACATATTTTTGCACTAATTTTCCCTAGATCCTAATTAAGTTGTTCCCAATTATTATGGGTATTTAAACAAGCTAAAAAAGCCTGTGCTTCTGGATGTTGAGAGCGTAAAAATTCGGTTCTTGTACCTAATTCTACTAAATTTCCTCCATACATTAAGCCTATTCTAGAAGCTAAAAAGAAGGCTTCTTGAATATCATGGGTGACAAATACCACGGTTTTTCCTAATTGTTGTTGTAAATACTGAAATTGTTGTTGTAATTCTAACCGAGTAATTGGATCAAGTGCACCAAAAGGTTCATCCATTAATAGTATAGGTGGGTCTGCGGCTAAAGCTCTAGCAACTCCCACTCGCTGACGTTGACCTCCTGATAATTGATGGGGATAACGTTGGGCAAATTTTTCTGGTTCTAAACCTACTAAGTTTAGCATTTCATAGACTCTATTTTGAATTTTTTGGGCTGGCCATTTCTCTAATGATGGTACAAGTCCCACATTTTCAGCGATGGTAAAATGGGGAAATAATCCTGTGTCTTGAATAACATAACCAATACGTCTTCGCAATTTAATTACATCCCATTTAGTCGTGGGAATATTTTCAATTAGCACTTGTCCTTGTGTGGGAATCAGTAAATGATTGATTAATTTTAAGGTTGTGGTTTTACCACTGCCACTCCGTCCTAATAAAACAAGTGCCTCGCCGCGATTAATGCTCAGGTTTAAATGTGATAATAAGGGATGATGATTAATTTGGAAGCTGACATCCCAAAAGTCAACTATGATTTCTGATGTTAAAGACATGAAAATTTGCTTCTGAATAAATAGTGATTTAGCAATTCTTTCTAGTCAAGGATTTAATCCCAGATGTTTGTGTAATTAATTTTACTCTATTACTTACCTGGGTGAACCCCAAATATTGTAAACTTTTATTGCAGGATTTAACACCCTTGAAGTTAGATTAACATTTATTAAGTATGTATAATTTTTGTCACAAATATAGTGTAACATCAAACAAAAGTTGTAGACTACCCTGTTCCTAGGACTAGTATTTTATCCCATGCGTAGATAATAAGCACATTTTGTGTACTATCTAAAACGAGTTATTTAATTTTATCTTCAGGTGAATTATCATGTTGATGCTACTTTTCCAGATTAGTAATGATTTATACGCTATTGAGAGTGATCGTGTAGTTGAGGTTATACCTAGAGTAGCTTTACGAAAAATACATCATGTCCCAGAATATCTGGCGGGATTATTTAATTATCGAGGTAAGATGATTCCAGTCATAGACTTGTGCCATTTAATCCGACAAACGCCCAGCCGATTTTGCCTCAGTACACGTATTATTATGGTTAGTTATTCTAGTCAAAGTTATGGAGAACAATATTTGGGATTAATTGCGGAAAAAATTACAGACACTTTAAACAGACCAGAAAGCAATTTTGTAGATTCTGGTATTCGTATTAAAGAAGCACCATACTTAGGAGGTATGCTTATGGATGAAAAACGCGTGATTCAGCGGATTCATTTAGAAAAACTATTTGCTGATACCCAGAACACATACTTATTGACTGCGGGAGAAGGTTATATAAATGATTCATCTAGAAATTGAAAATCTATTATGTAGAAAGATAGGCATTGATGCCAATATTATTGGCTCTAAAAAAATTGCCAAAGCTTTAGAAACTCGCTGTTCCATTTGCGGTGTCAATAACTTAGAGGATTATTTACATATTTTACAGACCTCAACTTCAGAATTTGATGAACTTGTGGAATTAATTGTTGTTCCAGAAACCTGGTTTTTCCGAGATATTCAACCTTATGATACTGTAAGAAATTATGTCCATTCCCAAGGGTTACACCCATCTTATACTAGCAAACTGCGCCTGTTAAGTGTTCCTTGTTCCACTGGTGAAGAACCCTATTCTTTAGCCATGACATTGTTAAACTTAGGCTTACATCCCCATCAATTTCACATTGATGCAATTGATATCAGTAGAAAAGCTTTAGCTAAGGCCATAACAGGAATTTACGGACGTAATTCCTTTAGATGTAATAACTTAGACTTTCAAAACCGCTACTTTAAATTAATAGATAAGGAATATGCAATATCTGATCAAGTTAAGGCTACTGTTAATTTTAGTCAGGGTAATTTATTAGACTCCCAGTTTTTATTGGACAGAAAACCCTATGATATTATTTTCTGTCGTAATGTTTTAATATATTTCGATCCATTATCCAGGCGAAAAACATTAAAAACATTAATCAAGTACCTGAAAATAGAAGGGTTAATATTAGTAGCTACATCAGAAACAGGAGAATTAGTTAATATAGGACTAGAAATAATTCGCTTAGATGGTGTGTCTGTAGGCAGAAAAAGACCGTCTAATAGCAACAATATCTTTATAGACTCTTCTTCTATAAATCATCATCAATCCCAAGAGCAGAAAATTCATGCTACCAAAATAACCACTCAGATATCTAGCCAATTTCTACCTATCAATACCGACATTAATCATCAGCAAAATCTAGAAATCCCCCACTTATTAGATAGTCAGATCATCACAAAACAGACTAATGATGGTAATTTAGAAACAATCCGTAGTTTAGCTGATTCAGGAAATCTAAACGCAGCCATAGAGCTATGCGAAAAGTATGTACAAGCAAATTCTACTGATGCAGAAGCTTATGTTTTACTGGGTGAGATTTATCAAGCACGAAAACAAGAACTACAAGCAGAAGAGTGTTATCAAAAAGCGATTTATCTTAATCCCAAAAACTCAGATGCTTTGCTGCATCTAATTCTAATTAAAGAACAAAGAGGAGATATTGTTAAAGCAAATATTTTAAGACAAAGATGGCAAAGACTACATAAACAGTAAGATAATCATACTCTTTGTAAAAAAACGATTGATTAAAATCTAAGAAGGACGATTTATGTTCAAAAATTTAAGTTTACGGACGCGGTTACTTGGCGGCTTTTTATTTACAGGGTTACTTGTCTTACTAGTGGGTTTAGTTGGATGGAGTATAAATTTAAGGCTGACTTATGCCGTGAATGTTCTAAGTACAAATAGTATACCGAGTATTATAGCACTGTGGAAAATTAATGAAGGACAAACCCAAATAGAATCTTCAGAACGGGCTTTAATTAATAATGACCTTGATTTAGCGCAAAGAGATGCTGAAATCATGAGAATTAAAAAAGCATGGCAACAAATTGATGGAGGTTTTCAGGAGTATGAATCCACAAATAAAACAGAAGAGGAAAACAAATTATATACTCAATTACAAAGTGCTTGGACTGAATGGAAAAAGAATCATGAGAAATTTATTTCCATAAATGAACAATTTGAAGGTTTAGGTATTCTTAACCCAGTCAACAAAGAAATAGAACTAATTAAATCAAATCCAGTAAATACTTCAGAACTAGCATTAGTCAAAAGGGCAAATACTTTGTTATCGGAACTAAAACAAAAAGCTAGTGATAATCGTCCTTCCTTTGAAATGGCAACCAAATTACTGCTTGCAGATATTCAATTAAATGAAAAATTCGGTGTTGAAACTTATAAACAAGCTCAAAAAGATTCTGAAACAGGTACATTTTGGTTGTTGCTAGTTTTGGTAATAGGTCCTGTGACTGCGATTATTTTTGGTGTTACCTTTAGTGAGTCAATTTCTTCAAGTGTCAATGAATTAGTTAAGGTTTCCCAATCTATAGCTAATAGCAATTCTCAATTACCAGGATCATTCCAGACAAAAGACGAACTAAGTAAACTACAAACTGCTTTTTATACAGTAGCATCTAAGATCGGTGAATTGGTGAATATTGCCCAAAAAATATCTAGTGGAGACCTAACCATTCAGATTCAGCAAGCAACCACTCAAGATGAAATTGGCAAATTACAAAATGCCTTTTTTACCATGAACAGCGATTTAAACTCTTTAATTCGTCGCATTCAACATTCAGGGATACAAATTACCACTTCTAGTACACAAATTGCCGCTTCCGGTAAACAACTAGAAGCAACAGTGACCGAACAATTAGCATCTACAAACGAAGTAGCTGCTACAGCTCAAGAAATTGCCGCTACATCCAAAAATCTAGTCAAAATGATGGAGAAAGTAGGGGAAATGACTAACGTTACTGCCACTGATGCTGGTGAAAGTCATCGTAAATTAAGAGAGATGGAAGACAGTATGCAGGAATTAGCGGAGGCAAGAAGTTCTATTACTTCTAGATTAGGAGTAATGAATAAAAAAGCCAGCAACATTAATAATGTTGTTGTCACAATTACTAAGGTAGCAGACCAAACCAGCATTTTGTCATTAAATGCCGCCATAGAAGCAGAAAAAGCTGGAGAATATGGGGCTGGATTTGCTGTAGTAGCGCGAGAAATTCGCCGATTAGCCAATCAAACTGCGGTGGCAACTTTAGAAATTGAACAAATAGTTAAAGATATGCAATCAGCTGTTTCTATGGGGGTC
>JBJTTJ010000208.1:0-26319 GCA_046080125.1 Cuspidothrix sp. | reverse complement strand
GTCCAAACCACCACGTAAACATTCGTAAACTGCACGTCCGTAGTTTTTAGCGGAAAGACCTAATTTGGGCTTAATTGTACAACCCAACAGAGGACGACCATATTTGTTCAATTTGTCGCGCTCTACTTGGATACCGTGGGGAGGTCCTTGGAAAGTCTTGATGTAAGCTACGGGGAAACGAATGTCTTCCAACCGTAACGCCCGTAAGGCTTTAAACCCAAATACGTTACCAACAATAGAGGTTAGTACGTTGGTGATAGAACCTTCTTCAAACAGGTCCAAAGGATAAGCAACATAACAAATATATTGGTTATCTTCACCAGGAACTGGTTCGATATCATAACAACGACCTTTGTAGCGATCTAGGTCGGTGAGCAAGTCTGTCCATACTGTTGTCCATGTACCAGTAGAAGACTCAGCCGCTACAGCCGCACCAGCTTCTTCGGGAGGAACTCCGGGTTGGGGGGTCATCCGGAAAGCTGCTAATAAATCTGTATCTTTAGGAGTGTAATCAGGTGTGTAATAAGTTAGTCTGTAATCTTTAACCCCAGCTTGATACCCAGACTTAGCCTGAGTCTTAGTTTGTGCGTAAGACATATTTTTCTTCCAAGAAGTCTTTCTTTCTACTATCAAATCACGTTATGTGCAACTTCTTCTCATTCTTACTCTTTATTCGTTCTTAATAAGATTATAAATTTTGCTTATATCTTGGGGCGATTAGTTTCTATGGTGACAGTGCAGATGCACAAATTGAGTCATAGTCATAATTACTATAACTCAGTCTTGACCATGGTTCAGACGTACTCTTTTGACGCTGTTGTTTTTCGTCCCAGCAATACAAAATCTTTTCATCTTGAGGAAAGCATATCCCACTCAACCGATTTGATTAAGATTAACTGGCCTTTATTGGTCTTCAGTAGAACTTTACCGGAAAACTACATCCCGGTTTTTAACCTGGTGGGCTGCAATTCTCTTTTTTCCTGATCTATCCCTTTCAAGGGGGTAAAGATTGGTCAAATACGCATTTTCTCTGAAGACCGATTTAGTCATGGGATGAGCAAGGGAGAAAAAACTGCACATCACTCTGATTTGTAGCTTACCCCACAATACATCAAAACTCAATAAGTTATTTCTGAAGTTTTGTAAACTAATATATTTGATTTTCCTATTAGGATCTGCTTTAAAATTTTATACTGGTAGAGTCTCTAAAGCAATTCATTCCTGAACAGCTTGTTCCGCTAACCGGACATTTTCTTCTATTGGTACAGTTCACAAAACTTCAATTGCTATAGTTGCTACTTGAGGACTACATACTACAGTTTGCCTAATTTTCATTTAAAATTTTTTCAACAAACCATGAGATTTAGATAAATACAAAGGTGACGGGGGGGAAAGATAACTCTAGAATTGGAGTTAAAGCTAGATAAAACTGGCAACAGCAGTTTATGTACAAATCAAAGCATCTATTTAAGATATAACCTTTATACACAGGTTGATGATCTGACAGAAATGATTTGAATTATCAGTCAAGTAGGTTTTATATATGAATGAACAACAAAGAACTAGAAATATTTCCTCTGGTGTGGTAGCAGCCATCTCTGCCACAGTAATTGCAGTCAGTGGTGGTGTAGCTTGGTTTGCTTATCAGTCTCCCAATCATCCCACCCCTGCCAACTCTTCAAACACAGTCAACAATTTGACAAAACAACAAGGAAATGAACAGACCGCTAATATATATTGGCTCAGATCGCGGGACAATAGTCTAGATTTAGTGCCCCAAGCGCTGAGAATTGCCGCTAACCAACCTCAGCAGATTTTAGAGAGTGCATTTGTAACCTTATTAGCTGGTCCAAAGGGGATAACAGACTCCACCACTATTCCCCAGGGTACTCAACTACTAGGGTTAAAAACGGAAAACAATGATATTCATGTGAATTTGTCGAAAAATTTTACTAAAGGTGGCGGTAGTACATCAATGATAGGTAGAGTCGGACAAGTTGTATATACTGCTACTACCTTAAACCCTAATGCCAATGTCTACATTGAAGTCAACGGTAAACCCTTAGAAGTGTTGGGGGGTGAAGGTGTGGAACTAGAACAACCACTCACCCGCGCAAGTTTTCAGAAAAATTATCCGTTGAAGTAATTGGTAATTGCTCCTTGGGTATCACCTCAGATAATTAATCAGGGTTAATTCTCATCAAAGGTTGGCCATATTCCACCGGTTCACCATTTTGAACTAAAATTTCCATCACCTGTCCAGAGACTTCGGCTTCAATTTCGTTCATCAGTTTCATCGCCTCAATAATACAGACACTTTGACCAGCCTTGACGCGATCGCCCACTTCAGCGAAAGGAGCTTCTCCTGGGGCTGGAGCGCGGTAAAATGTTCCGACCATGGGTGATTGTACTTCAACTAATTTTTGGTTAATTGCTGAGGGAGGGGGGGCAGATGGAGATGGTATGACCACATTATCCACAACCTTATTGATGACCATTTCTGGTGCGGTTGTAGACACCAAGTGGGTTACGCCAGCACTGACTACATTACTAATTGGTGCTTGACCGTGATTGCTAAAACTGATAGCTTTTCTGACCGTGAGCTCAAACTCATTATTTTTGAGTGTAAATTCAGCAATATCGGTTTGGGCAATAGTTACTAATAGCTGACGGATCTCATTAAAGTCTAATGTCACAATTGTTTTACCTCGACCTAACCGTTAAATTCAAATTCTGACTGAGACAGGGATTTAATCCCTCTATAAAAAAGGGATTCAAATCATTAAGTACCAATTTGAGATTTTGGATTTTATTTCTCACCATTCCCAGTTAGTATCAAAATTATCGGAGAATTATTCCCTGCCCAAATATTTATCTTCCCTGGTATCAATCTTGATGCGCTCACCTTGGGTAATAAACAAGGGAACCATGATAATTGCACCAGTTTCTAGGGTGGCTGGTTTAGTACCACCTGTGGCAGTATCACCCTTAACACCGGGATCAGTTTGAGTAACTTCCAAAACTACGGAATTAGGCAGTTCCACTTCCAGAACCTGTTCACCCCAGCGAATTACGTTCACTTCCATACCTTCCTTGAGGTATTTGACGCGATCGCCAATTTGCTCTGAAGTTAATCTACCTTCTTCATAGGTTTCCATATCCATAAAGATAAACTCATCGCCTTCTTTATAGGTATGTTGCATCGTCACTTTTTCTAAAGTAGCCTGGGGTACTGTTTCCCCGGCCCGAAAAGTTTTTTCTAATTGTTTCCCACTCTGGACATTTTTAATTGTTGTCCTCACAAAGGCAGAACCCTTGCCTGGCTTAACGTGAAGAAAATCTATCACGCGCCATACTGAACCATCTAAGACAATTGAAACACCAGGTCGAAAGTCGTTACTAGAGATCATGAAACTTACAAATTTTCTAAGACAATCGGCATTTATTGTACCCTTCTAGGGTCATAATTGGTTAGTTGTCAGGGAACAGACATTCTCTCCTGTTGCCCTGACTCTTCCATCTCCAGTCCCCCAATATGGGAAGATAATTATAATAGGTTACTTCCAGTCAACACTTTAATACTCAAGAAAGAAAAATTCCATGTTGAACTTATTAAAGTCCTGGGTGAAGAACAGCATCAAGGCAATATTGCTATTAACAATATTTTTAGCCCTGAGTACAGTTGGGTGGACTCCCACTGGTAACGCCAGTTTACCAGCCGGTAACGCAATTACTGACGGCAAGGCTTTATTACGCTATGCACTCCCAATAGATAATCTGCCTGTACGTAAACTGCAAGCCAGTTTAGAGGACATTTCTAGCCAACTGCGGGCAAATAGGCGCTGGGGTGCAGTCAATAATGACCTCAAGCAAGCATTGCGGATACTCGATAAACCTTCCCAAATATTAACAAGCATTCCGGAAGAACGCCAATCTCAAGCTGAAGCTTGGATGACAGAATTAAAATCTGGCATCACCCAACTACAACAAGTAGTTAAAACTAAACAAAAAGAACCGATTCTGGAAGGAAGATCCAAATTACTCAATCTTGTTACCTTATTAGAAGAATCAATGGTGACAAAATTCCCCTTTGAGATCCCGGCTGAGTATAGTAATTTACCCCAACTCAAAGGACGTGCTACCATTGCTATCAAAACTAATAAAGGCGATCTGACTATAGTTGTAGATGGATATAGTGCTCCTGTTACTGCTGGTAACTTTGTAGATTTAGTACAACGAGGTTTTTATAACGGTTTAGAATTCACCCGTTCAGAAGAATCTTATTTTCTGCAAACCGGAGATCCTGCTGGGAAAGAAGTCGGTTTTATTGACCCTGAAACTGGCAAGTATCGCGCTATTCCTTTGGAAATTCTAGTTGAAGGCGACAAAGAACCAACCTATGGTACTACTCTGGAAGAATCTGGTCGTTATTTAGATATGCCAGTATTACCTTTTTCTGCTTTTGGTGCTTTAGTGATGGCGCGTCCAGAAAATGAAGCTAATGGTGCTTCTTCCCAAATTTTCTTTTTCTTGTTTGAACCTGAACTTACCCCAGCAGGACGCAATCTTTTAGATGGTCGCTATGCTGTGTTTGGTTATCTAATTGAAGGTAGAGAAATTTTAGATAAACTCAAAGCTGGTGACAAAATTGAATTAGCAACCGTTGTTCAAGGGATAGAAAATTTAGTTCAACCAAAACCAGCTTAATTAAAACCCCCTTCCTGTCTGGATTTTAGTTGTCCAGTTTGTATCTCACAGATATGCAATCTGATGTAGTATCCTTTGTAGTTAGCACTTGCTCACTAAAGTGCTAACTACAATTATTTTAGGAATGGGGTAATTTGACATACTCAGCGACCTAAAGGTGCGGTGTATCCCATTATTTTGGGTCAATTTTATGTGCGGTGGGCTAAATTAAATCTTTCCCGAACTATCAACACTATTAGGAAATTATTGCCAATGGTTTTTTTTAATCAAGACAAACAACTAGAAAATATTGGTAATGAAATTTTAGAGGCAACTTGGTCTAAATTTGCCGATTTAACCCGTGAACAAATCGCTTTAACTTGGGTGGTGTATGATCCTCCTGTGCCTGTAAATACAGGTGGCGCTTTAACTCCTGATGCTTTTTGGGATCATGGTGTGAGAGGTTTTAACTATCGGGGTGAGGAACGTATTTATCCTGCTAGTGTTGTGAAATTATTTTATTTGGTAGCAGTTCATGAATGGTTAGAAAAGGGAATGAGCAATACTACCAAGGAGTTGGCAAGAGCCTTGAGTGATATGATTATTGATTCTAGTAATGATGCTACTAGTTTCATAGTTGATATTCTCAGTGGGACTACTTCTGGTCCTGAGTTACCAACTGGACCGTTTGAAACTTGGAAATATCAACGACAGATTATTAACCGTTATTATCAGTCCTTGGGTTGGGAAGAAACAAAAGGTATTAATGTCTGTCAAAAAACCTGGGGTGATGGTCCCTATGGTCGAGAAAGGTCTTTTTATGGGGAAATGTTTGAAAATAGGAATATGCTAACGACTGATGCCACTGCGCGATTATTACATAGTATTGTCGGTGGGGTGGCAGTTTCTAGTGAGCGATCGCAAACTATGATGAAATTACTCCAACGCAGTCTTCACTCTGATGAGTTCCCCCAAGATGTGGAAGAAGACCAGGTTACAGGCTTTCTAGGCGGTGGTTTACCCCCAAATAGTCAAATTTGGTCAAAAGCAGGTTGGACAAGTTCTGTCCGTCATGATGCGGCTTATATCGAATTACCAGATCAGCGTCCTTATCTTTTAGTAGTGTTTACGGAAGGAAAAACAAACGCCAAGAATCGGGAATTTTTACCTTTTATTTCTGGAAAAATTGCGACAGCAGTTAGCAATTTATAACCTTGATTTAGATGGTGCGTTAACAGACTTTAACGCACTCTACAACAAAGATTTATTTATTTTCCATGTTTGCAAATTCTACAATCTCCAGACAGATGTAATCTGAGAGAGCTCATTTTTTTTACATTACTTAATCTACTTTGATTTATTCTCATCTACTTACTTATATGATTTGAGTATTTTTTAAATGGTTCAATGTCTGAATTTGCATACTGATACTTTTTTATTCTATTATCAAAACAACATATAAACATCTAAAAACCCGATCAAGGTTGACCGGGTTCTAGGGAATTTACAGGTTTCAAATGACTAAACTACGTGATTACAAGTTACTAGGGGTGGACTTTGAGAATCACAAACACAGCATTCTCATGTTTTTCCGCTCTGGGATTTGGCTTCGCCATTTCATTTAGAGTTGGCTATTTGCCACTGTACTATTAGTAATGCTGTACTTGGTGGGCTGCTGACCGGGGACACTATATCAATTAGCCCTTTCTTTGAGTTGGTTTTTTCTCCTGTGTCCTATGGATTTAATATATCATTCCATTGTTTAGATGCAATTAGTTCTTTACATTTATTAACAAAGATGTGCAATAAAGAGAAAATGGGCTATTTTCGTTTAGTTCCTTTTTGCCAGCTTTGACTGTTAGGTTGTTTGCTAAATTCTGCTTTGGGAAAAAGTCGCTGTTCTATGTGTTCATAACTGCCTTCAAAGTCACATTGACCAAACAGGGAACATTGACGACAATAAACGCCTTTACTGTAACGTTCTAGGTTCTCGCGGTTGAAAAAATAGGGTTTATGGCTAAATGTACTCGCTACCCATTGCCATGACATATTGTTACTTGCTGGATCACCATCTAGTAAATGTTGGAGAAACCATTTTGCACCGGCTTGCCATTGAATATGTCGCCAGTGAATAATATAGGCTGCCAACCACATTCTGATATGATTGTGAAGGTAGCCTGTTTGCTGCAATTCTTGACTAAAGCTGTCAATGCAAAATAGTCCTGTAGTGCCATTGCTGATATCTGGGGGTAGTTGGGGGGCGTAGTCTGTGGTTTTGTAGCCGGTTTTGTATTCTTCCTGATTTTGCCAAATTCCATTTCCGAGTTTAATATATAGTCTTTGCCAATAGTCGCGCCAAGCTAGTTCATTAATGAGTTTATTGGCATCATCTGGATTATTAACTCGTTCTAGTATATATTCTCGAATTTCTCTTAAACTTAATACACCATGACGAATATAAGGTGATAATTTAGTAACTTGACCTTTTAAAAAATTACGTGTTTTTGCGTAAATAATAGGATCAGCTTTCTCTAGTGCTTGTTGTGCGGCTTTCCTTCCTCCTAAAATGTCGGTAATCTGATCGTCTACTGCTGCTGCTTGGGGAAACTGTTCCCGAAGATATGTAACTAATTCTACACGATTATTAAATTCACGCAACATAAAATTCTAATTTGGTAAGTTTTGCATTAGTAATAGTGGGAATTATCCACTAAGTTATTCTTGATGATTCTTGTTTATAGGACAATAATCATGGAGACGCTTGGAGGTAGGGATAGGAGGGGGCTCAAAAATTTCTGTCTACTTTTTCGATTATTCACAATTACAAACTATTGCAAAATGTCGCTAGAATTCCCGATTGGTAGTAAAGTCCGTGTGGTAGCGTTGCCACCTTATGTAAAAACTGCTGAACCTATGCCTATGTTACGTCCTCCTGATGTAATTCACATTGGAGAAGAAGGTATAGTTATTGACCGTCGCCCTGGTGGTTATTGGGGTATACGCTTTGCTAGGGGGGCTTTTCTCATTGATAGTCAATATATTGAAAGTATCGAAAACCCAATTGAACCAAAATCAAGGTGAGAATATTGACTATAAAAAAGTAAACTGGTATTAATTGACTATTTTGGTTTGCACAATGATTTCCCGTCGCTCTTTTATTTCCATTTTATTTGCCACTTGTTTAGTTGTTATCAATTGGTTAAATTTTCCATCTGCTGCTCAAGCTTTGGGGGGTAAATTACCTACCATTAATCAACCTGCACCTGTATTTACCTTACCGACGAATACAGGAAATGGTAAAATTTCTTTAACGGATTTTCGGGGTCAATGGGTTGTTCTATATTTCTATCCTAAAGACTTTACTTCTGGCTGTACTATCGAAGCTCGCCGTTTTCAGCAAGACTTACCCACATACATACAGAAAAACACTCAAATTATCGGCATTAGTGCGGATGATATAAATTCCCATGCAGAATTTTGTGATTCAGAAGGGCTAAAATTTCCTCTGTTGGCTGATACTAAAGGTGAAGTTAGTAAAACCTATGGTTCTTGGATTGGTTTTGTTTCCATGCGCCATACTTTTATTATTGATCCTGATGGTATTTTACGAGAAACTTTTGTTAAAGTTAATCCTACTATTCATAGCCAAGAAGTTTTGTCCAAATTAACCAAATTACAATCTGCTGTTTCTTAGTTAGTAAGGTAGGGGTAATTTATAAAGATTCAGGGAACAGGGAAGACAGAAGAAAAATGTTGTTTATTCTTCATTCTTCTGAATTCATGAATTACCTCTAGCTAAGGATTTCTAAATTCAAAAATCTTATGGGAGTGATATTTTCTTGATATGAATCATGATCCTTATATTGTTAAACCAGGTGATCAAATTTCCTTAACCAAAGATTACAACCCAGCCTATAAATGTGAATTTCATCAAAAAAGTGATGCGGCCACAAAATTAAGAGCAGATATTTTACAACTAGCTAAATATCAAGATGTCCTCTATGCTCAAAATACCCATGCTGTATTGATTATTTTCCAAGCTATGGATGCTGCGGGTAAGGATAGCACTATAAAGCACGTTATGTCTGGGGTGAATCCCCAAGGATGTCAGGTATTTAGTTTTAAATCCCCCAGTGATGAAGAATTAGATCATGATTATTTATGGCGTTCGATGAAGTCTCTACCAGAAAGGGGAAGAATTGGTATTTTTAATCGTTCATATTATGAAGAACTATTGATAGTCCGTGTACATCCAGAAATTTTGAAAAAACAACAATTACCGAACTTTCCTAAAGGTGATCAAATATGGAAGCAGAGATTTGAGGAAATTAATAATTTTGAAAAATATTTGGTAAATAATGGGGTGATTGTGCTCAAGTTTTTTTTAAATGTTTCTAAGGAGGTACAAAAAAGAAGATTTTTAGAACGAATAGAAGCCCCGGAAAAAAATTGGAAATTTTCTGTTAATGATGTGCAGGAAAGGGGTTTTTGGGATGATTATATGAATGCCTATGAACAGGTTTTTAATCACACAAGTACAGAATTTGCGCCCTGGTATATTGTGCCGGCGGATCGTAAGTGGTTCACACGGTTGGTGGTAGCGAATATTATTTGTAAGAAATTACAGGAATTAAATTTGCAATATCCAGAAATGAGTGAAGAATATAAACAGCAATTATCAGTAGCTAAGAAAGCCTTAGAGGCAGAAAATTAATCGCCCATTTAGGATTACTCTATATCTATAGATGTAGGGGATTAATTAATAATTTGCATACATTAGAATTGAGAAGGAAATATTTAAGGGTTAAATATGGCAAATCTTCCAAAGTTTGATATTGTGGCTTTAGCGGCTTCCGCAGGTGGGTTAGCCGCAATAATTGAGATTCTTTCCAAATTACCCGCAGATTTTAAAGCAGCTATTGTTGTGGTTCAACATTTAGATCCTCGTCATCCATCCCTAATGGCAGAAATTCTCAGTCGGAGAACTGCCTTAAAAGTAATTCAGGGAGAACAAGGAGATAAACTGATTCCGGGGACGGTTTATATTGCTCCACCTAATAATCACTTATTAGTTAATACTGATGGTAAAATTTGTTTATCTCAGTCGGAAATGGTACATTTTCTCCGTCCTGCGGCGGACTTATTGTTTGAATCTGTAGCCGCAAGTTATAAAGAAAGAGCGATCGCTGTTGTACTAACAGGAACTGGCAATGATGGGACACTGGGAATAGAAGCAATCAAAAAAATGGGTGGGACAGTTATTGTTCAAGATCAAAAAACTGCTGAATTTCCAGGAATGCCTTCTGCCGCCATTAAGACTGGAAATGTAGATTTTATTCTGCCTTTGCCAGAAATTGCTTCAGCTTTACAGACCTTAGTTATGTCTTGTTCCCAGTAGGTTGGTGTTAGAAATTGTCCTGGGAATAAGGCAGAAGGAAAAAGGGTGTTAGGCTTGTTTACTTTTTTTACATAGTTTGGTTTGATTTTACGAGGCTACTTATATTCTATGAATTCTCTCAATAAAGATATTGATTTTGAAAATCTTCTACAATATTTACGCACCAACCGAGGGTTTGACTTTACAGGTTATAAACGTTCAACTTTAATAAGGCGTGTTATTAAACACATGGAATCTTTAGGAATAGAAAATTTTACCAGTTATCAAGACTATTTAGAAGTGCATCCAGATGAATTTAAAAATTTATTTAATACTATTTTAATTAATGTCACGGCCTTTTTTCGAGATGCTTCAGCATGGGAATATTTAGGTGAAGAAATTATCCCTAATATTGTCAAAAATAAACAAAAAGATGAACAAATTAGAGTTTGGAGTGCCGGTTGTGCCTCTGGAGAAGAAGCCTATACTTTAGCGATCATAATTTCGGAGTTATTAGGGATAGAAGAGTTTCGTCGTCGGGTCAAAATCTATGCAACAGATTTAGATGAAGTGGCTTTAACCCAAGCTCGTCTAGCTACCTATTCGGCTAAAAATGTGCATTCAATTCCCCCAGAACTGCGGGATAAATATTTTGATTTAGTGAACAAAAATTATGTTTTTCGGCAGGATCTACGCCGTTGTATTATTTTTGGTCGTCATGATTTACTTCAGGATGCACCGATTTCTCGATTAGATTTATTAGTTTGTCGTAATACCTTGATGTATTTTAACTTGGAAACACAAGGACGGATTATCAGTCGCTTTCACTTTGCCCTTAATGATCATGGCTATCTGTTTCTAGGAAAAGCAGAAATGTTAGTCATGTACTCAAATTTGTTTATACCTGTTTTTTTAAAAAATCGGATATTTTCTAAAGTATCTGTTGGTAATCTCCGCAGTTATCAAACAACGATTATAAATACGGAATACCCAGAATTACCCCATCATTTATCCTATGAAATGCGCCTGAGAGAACAAACTTTTGAGAAAGCTTCCAATGCCCAAATTGTGATTGATAATCATGGAACATTAATCATGATTAATAAACAAGCTCGAAGTTTATTTGGGTTAACATTTAGGGATTTAAACCGTCCATTTCAGGATTTAGAATTGTCCTATAGACCTGTGGAATTGCGCTCACTAATTGAGGAAGTATATCATGAACACCGTGCGGTGACACTCACTAATGTTGAACGTTATCAACCTAATGCAGAAATTCAACATTTAGATTTACGGATTATTCCCTTGCAAGAGCATGATCAAACTGTTATTGGTGTAGCAATTTCCTTTAATGATGTTAGTCCTTATGTGAAACTCCAGGAGGCACTACAACGATCAGGACAAGAATTGGAAACCACTAATGAAGAACTTCAATCAACAAACGAAGAACTAGAAACTACCAATGAAGAACTTCAATCTATTAATGAAGAATTAGAGACCACTAACGAAGAACTTCAATCAACAAATGAAGAAATGGAAACAATGAATGAAGAACTTCACTCTGCCAATGAGGAATTACAAACAATCAATCATGAATTAAGCGATCGCACCTATGAACTAGACAGAATCAATGTCTTTCTTTCCTCTATTTTAGGCTGTTTACAAATGGGAATGGTCGTTATAGATAGTAGCTTAAATATCCTCATTTGGAATCATACAGCAGAAGATTTGTGGGGGTTACGCAGTGAGGAGGTAATCAATAAGTCCTGGTTTAGTTTAGATATCGGTTTACCTGTTGAACAATTACGAACTCCCATCCGTGATATTATATCTGGTAAGAAAAGTTTTCAGGAAATACTTGTTAACGCCACTAATCGTCGTGGTAAACTAATTCAGTGTTATATTGCCTTTAGTCCCTTAATTAATGAAACCATAGAAGGTATAATTATGATGATGACAGATGTTGAGAAAATCAAGAGTATGATCTCTCCTACGGGCATTGAAGAAAGACAACGGGAAATATAATTGTTAGTTGTTAGTTGTCAGTTGTTAATTTTTGATCTATGTCCATAATTATTGCTGGAGAACGGAGCGGAGTCGGGAAAACCACAGTTACACTTACCCTGTTAGCATCTTTACGTCGTCGTGGTTTTAAAGTTCAATCTTTTAAAGTCGGACCAGATTATATTGATCCTATGTTTCATCAATATGTCACTGGTCTTCCTTCTCGAAATTTAGACCCTGTATTGACTTCAGAAACTTATACTCAGAAATGTTTTCATCTTCACACCTCCCAGTCTGAATATAGTTTAGTTGAAGGTGTCATGGGTTTATTTGATGGTGTTGGTCAATTATCATATTTTGGCAGTACAGCACATATTGCAAAATTATTAGATATACCAATTATATTAGTAATTGATTGTAGTCGTCTATCTGGTTCTGTTGCAGCAATTGCTCACGGTTATTGTTCTTTCGACAGTAGAATTAAAATTGGGGGATTAATCTTAAATCGTGTGGGAAGTGAACGACATTTATCATTATTAAAAAATTCCCTATCACCTCTACAAATACCAATTCTCGGTGTTTTAAGACGACAAGATACTATTACTATTCCCGACCGTCATTTAGGGTTAATTCCCACTGGAGAAATACCAGAATTAGATCACATTATTCAGACTATGGCAGATTTAGGAGATGCTTATTTTGATTGGAATCAACTTCTACCACTTTTAAAATCATCATCTTCACCAGTTCCTAACTCCCAGTTCCCGATTTTTAATTCCTCAGTTAAAATTGCTGTAGCGCGAGATAAAGCTTTTAATTTTTACTATCAAGATAACTTAGATTTACTCCAACAATTAGGAGCAGAATTAGTATTTTGGAGTCCTTTAAATGATACCCAACTACCAAAAGATATCCAAGGAATGTATTTTGGTGGTGGTTTTCCCGAAGTATTTGCACCCCAATTATCTGCAAATATTAATGTCATTCAAGCAGTTAAAAATGCAGTCTTAGCAGGAACACCTACCATTGCTGAATGTGGAGGATTAATGTATTTATGTGAGGAAATAATTGATTTCGATAATAAGTCTTGGCCAATGGTGGGAATATTACCCACTCATGCACAAATGGATAAAAGATTAACTTTAGGATATCGTCGCGCAGTAGTTTTAGAAAATACTTCTTTAATGGATATCAATAAAAACATTGTTGGCCATGAATTTCACCGTTCTCATGTCATCTCCAATTCTCCACAACCACTATTTAACACCTATCGTTATGATTGTGATGAACATACAGGTCTGGAAGGTTGGTTTTTACCTAATGTTCATGCTTCCTATATTCATCAACATTGGGGAGAAAGTAGGGAAATTCCCCAAAGATTTCTTCAACAATGTTTGAACAATAAACTGACTAATTAGCTCGAGATGAAATAACTAACCCACTTAATGACTAATATTTTCCTTCAATTTCTGATTCTTAGAGTTTGTTAAATTGCATCATAAAGTTATTCTTGAGTAAGTTCCAAACCAAGATACTAAAGTCGTAATAAAGGTTGTAAAAATGTTTAAAAAATCCTATTTTTCAGGTTTAATAGTATGTTTGGGAGTCTGGTTATTTCTCGATATAACCGGCCATCTGAGTGCAGAAATATTATGGTTTCAGGAAGTTGGTTATATTCAAGTATTTTTAGTAAAATTATTCACCCAGGGTAGTATCTGGCTATGTGTATTTAGTCTCAGTTTAGCTTATTTTTTAGGAAATTTTACTTTAACAAAAAAACTAAAATATAGCCAATTTGATCATCCTATGGTAGGGAGGACAACTAAACTAAGTCAGGAATTAACTAATTTTCTCAGTCCCCAACATCATCAAAACGAAAAAAATTATCTATCGGATATCTATAATAGTAAACTTCCACTAATACTACTATTACCCCTAATATTAGGACTGAGTTTATTAGTATATTTAATGTTAGCTTATTATGGAGAAATTGCTTTTTACTATTGGGGGAAAAGCATTAATGATTCCAGTTTATCTTTAGATTTAATTTCCTTACCAAAAATAATTGTAAATTTGGGAAACCAAATTGTTAACCGCAAGTGGTATGTAGGATTAATAGCAGTATTATCTATTGTGTTGTTCATTTATCATCAACTTTTACTTAGAATAATCGCTATTATTTTTAGTATTCTTTTTGCTTGTATACTATCTCAACATTGGTCAAAACTGCTTTTATCATTCCATAGTGTTCCTTTCAATCAGTCTGAACCCCTATTTGGTAAAGATATTAGTTTTTACATTTTCTCCCTACCTATGGGGGAACTTTTAGAATTTTGGTTAATAGGATTGTGTTTGTATGGATTTATTAGTGTCACCATTAATTATTTATTATCAGCTAATAGTATCAGTCAAGGGATTTTTCCTGGATTTTCTTCTGCCCAAATGCGTCATTTAACTGGGTTAATGGGTTGTTTACTTCTAGTCCTTAGCTGGAATTATTTTCTCAGTCGCTACCAACTCTTATATTCTGATAATGGAGTTAGTTATGGTGCTAGTTATACCGATGTTCAATACCAATTACCAGCTAATACAATTTTATCTATACTATCATTATTTTTAGGAATTTATCTATTATGGATAACTATATTTTGGCAAACAAAATTCTCTCATATCCCCCGGATAGTTTATAGCTTATTGATTTATCTTATCCTGATAATTGTGGGTAATTTTATTTTACCTATGGCAGTACAAAACTTGATTGTTGAACCCAATGAATTACAAAAAGAATCACCTTACATTCAGCGTAATATTGATCTTACCCGGCAAGCATTTAATTTAGATGTCATTGACTCCCAAATATTTAACCCCATAGGAAAATTAACGGAAGCTGATATTCAAGCCAACGCCTTAACAATTCGTAATATTCGACTTTGGGACCAAGAACCATTATTAAAAACTAATCGGCAACTACAACAAATTCGCCCTTATTATCAATTTCCTGATGCTGATATTGATAGATATACAATCAAAACTAATCCTGTATCAAATGATCAGGAAAAACAACAGGTACTAATTGCTGCACGGGAATTAAATTATCAAGATGTCCCTCTTCAAGCCAAAACATGGGTTAATCAAAATATGATTTATACCCATGGTTATGGCTTTACAATTAGTCCTGTAAATACTGTAGCTGCCGGTGGTTTACCAGAATATTTCATTAAAGATATTAGTCAAAATGGTAAAGCTTTAAATACTTCTAGTCCAGATATTCGGGAAAGTATCCCCATTGGTCAACCCCGCATTTACTACGGGGAAATTACTAATACTCACATCATGACGGGAACAAAAGTCAGGGAATTAGATTATCCTAGTGGTAGTGACAATATTTATAATACTTATGATGGATCAGGTGGAATTAAAATAAATTCCCTATGCCAAAGATGGCTATTTTCCGTATATTTAAAAGACTGGAGAATGATATTTACAGGGGATTTTCTTCCAGAAACTAAAGTTTTATTTCGTCGTAATATTAACCAAAGGATTCGAGAAATTGCACCTTTTTTAAAGTTCGATAGTGATCCTTATTTAGTTGCTGCGGATGCCAATACAGACAATGAAAATCAACAATTCCCTGGCAAGGAAAATTATCTTTATTGGATAGTTGATGCTTATACCACAAGCGATCGCTATCCCTATTCCGATCCAGGTACAGACAGTATCAACTATATTCGCAACTCCATCAAAGTTATCATTGATGCTTATAACGGTACAGTCAGATTTTACATTGCCGATCCTTCAGATCCCATCATTACAGCTTGGGCAAAAATATTTCCCCAAATGTTTCAACCTTTAACTAATTTACCCTCCAATCTTCATAGTCATATTCGTTATCCAGTAGACCTTTTCAAAATTCAATCAGAACGTTTAATGATTTACCACATGACCGATCCCCAAGTCTTTTATAATCGGGAAGATCAGTGGCAAATTCCCAACGAAATCTATGGTGATAAAACCCGACCCGTTGAACCTTACTATTTAATTACCAGTCTTCCTAACGTCTCCTTTGAAGAATTTATTCTCTTATTACCCTATACACCCAAACAACGTACAAATTTAATTGCTTGGTTAGCTGCACGTTCTGACGGCGAAAATTATGGCAAATTACTATTATATAACTTCCCCAAAGAACGATTGATTTATGGACAAGAACAAATAGAAGCTAGAATTAATCAAGATCCAATTATTTCTCAACAAATTTCCCTTTGGAATCGTCAAGGTTCGAGAGTAATTCAAGGTAATCTTCTCATCATTCCCATAGAACAATCCCTACTCTACGTTGAACCAATTTATTTAGAAGCAACTCAAAATAGTTTACCCACCCTAGTACGAGTCGTTGTCGCCTATGAAAACCGCATCATTATGGCCAAAACCTTAGAACAAGCATTACAGTCCATCTTTCAACCAGAACTCACCCCATCACCAACTATTATCCGTCCCGTCGAAGAAGTACCCCCTAGTTAAAAAATCATCAAGTATTCCATCTACGTTTAATTAATAGACATCTGGTGGTAATTAAATGTGCATTACCACCAAACCCTTGTAGGGACAATTTATGAATTGTCCCTAGGATAATTTTCACTCCTATGTCTAATGATAAGGGAGCGATAGAAGCATTTATTCTCGTCTATTTACTCATCACAGATGATATTATTATCTACAAAGTAATTTATTTTGATGTGTGACAAAGGAGATTAAATCATGCTATATCATTTAGATTTTCATGTTGAATACCCCGATGATATGGATCAACAAAAACTGTTTTCTATCTGGAGTGAAGAAGCAGATGTGGCACTCCAAGCCAAAGCAGCAGGAACAGTAATTGATTTATGGAAATGTGTTGGTACTCGGCGGGTAATTGCCATTGTGGATGTTGCCATTCCAGATACATTAGATCAAATTCTCCTCGACTTACCCATCATGCAAAAAATGGGACAAAGAGTACAAGTAGAAGTCACTCCTTTACGCAGATATGAAGACTTTGCTGCCGATGTCAAAGCTAGATTAAACAAACAGGAATAGGCGATAATTCAATTATACCTAGAGTGGGTATTTACCACTCTATTTTTTTTTAAATACAACTATCACTTTAGGTATATATTCAGACTATAAAAAATCATCAAAATCAAAACTATGGACAGAGATAATTAAGTTTTTCTTTTGCTAAACTTATAATTAGAAAGTATATTGCCATAGGATTATAGGATTACCAAAAAGGAGGTTAGGTGAAGCAATAGCACAACCCAATAAAAACCTTGAGGGCTTGAGAATCTGGTTCTGTCCTATTTGTCAATTAAGAACTATTAGACATAAATAAGGGAAATAATATGTATAGAGATCAAGTCTTAAAAAATACATTTATAGCTGACAATACCAAATTTCCTATTGCTAAAAATACAGTTAAACAGGAAAAATCTCAACTAGAATATCAAAACATCCAAATACCAGATTTAGCACTATCTTTAGCACCTCTAGGATTCATTTTAGTTTGGGCTATTTTTTTGCTAGTTTTCCATAAAATACGTACTTATGGAGACGATAAAGTATATTTAAAAAGAGATTTTTTAACAAAAGTACCTTGTAAAAAATGTCAATTTTATGCCAATAATCATTATTTAAAATGCGCCGTTAAGCCTGATTCTGTCCTCACTGAAAAAGCCGTAGATTGTTCTGAATATACACCTAAGAAAAAAGGCTTTTCTCCTAAAAATTTCTTTCATTAAATTCCTCAAATTTTGTGCTTAACAGCTTATACTAATCTTCTATGAAGATACCAAAATGCCTGTATTCCTAACCTGTTCCCTCTTTCAGACCGGTAATTTAGGATAACAAGTACGGTAGAACCTAAGTAAGTAGATGAGAATAAATCAAAGTAGATTAAGTAATGTAAAAAAAATGAGCTGCTTTGGTAGTGAGGACTCCTCAAATGAGGAATAAATTCCTCACTACAAACTTTGAATTATTCAGTCCGTTCTACTTATTTAATTTTCACCAGATGTCTATTTCTTTAATCTCAAATCTACACCAATTCGGTGAGCACAAGCAAACCCAGAAAAAGCTACTGCATTTAAACCTTGTCCGGGAAAGGTACTATCTCCTACACAATATAAACCAGGAATAGCAGTACGATTAAAAGGCATTCCTAATAACCCCCATAATTTACGTTTAGGTATAGGTCCATAAGTTCCATCCATCCGGTTTAAGAAGCGACGGTGGGTGCGAGGAGTGCCAATTTCTAAATAATCTAAACCAGCATCTAAACTAGGAAAAATGGCCTCCAGTCTGTCCATAATTTGCCCCGCCGCTATTTCTTTTTTCTGTTCATATTCCTTGGGTGAAAGTCCTTGCCAATTAGTGATCCAATCAGGGGTAAAGGCATGGATAATATGATATCCTGGGGGTGCTAAATTGGGATCAAGCAACGTAGGAATAGAGACAAAAATTGTCCCTTGTGCGGCTGTCATTTCTTGCCAGTCTGTTAAAAGAATATGATGACACTGGGTCCCTAAAGGTAATACAGATGCTTTTACACCTATATGCAAACTTAAAAAACTGGGGGATGCTTCATATCTTTGTTGCCATAATTTCTTATTAGCTGGAATATTTTCTGATGGTAATAATTTTGTAAAGGTATCCCATCGCGTAGCATTAGATACTATTTTTTTACCGTAATAAATCTGACCATTGGCTAATTCTACACCAATGGCTTTTCCCTGTTCTGTAATGATTTTGGTGACTCTGGCTTGATATTGAATTTTACCACCAGCTTTTTCTAAACCTGTCACCAATTTTTCGGCAATTTTTCCCACTCCACCTTGGGGATAATTTACCCCGCCATAGTGTCTATCAGAAAACACCATACCAGCATTAATCATCGGTGTCATGGCCGCTGGAACTACTGACCAACAATAACATTCTATATCAATAAATTTTAATAATAGGGGATCTTTAATATAACGTTGGGCAATATCCCCTACATTTAATGGTAAATATTTGGCCAAACCTAGACAAGCTAAGGGATTTTTGAGAAATACCCGCAATAAATATCTAGGTTCTTCTAGAGATAATAATTCAATATTATTTAGGCAGTTAAATACTTTTTGACATTCACCATAAAAACGCCTAATTCCTTGAGATTCATGGGGAAAATAAGCTATGAGATTTTGTAAAAATTTTTCATAATCTCTATTAACCTTAATATCCAAATTATCTGGGAGATGGTAGTGGATTTGGACATCATCAGGAATGGTTTCTAGGGTAACATTGACTGCATCTAAGGCACGGGTGAGTAAGTTGGTTGTACCTTTATTTCCCATACCAAAAATCATGGATGCACCAACATCAAATGTATATCCTTGTCTTTGAAAATAACCGGCACTACCACCTGGTATGATATAACTTTCCAGGACTAGAACTTTTGCTCCTTTTACTGCTAATTGGGTGGCTGTAACTAGCCCCCCAATGCCAGAACCAATAATAATGACATCAAATAATTGGGAATTTATCATAGTCAGGTTGTTTGAAAATTAGTCTATCGTAATATTTATAACATTTTTACCATAAAAAAGATAGTTGGGAAAAGTCTGCTTCTGCTGACTTATCCCGTCTACCGATCCTTTAAAAAGAGGAGAACACTTGAATATTAATATAACCATGATTGAGAATCTTTGTCAACTACTAATGATAATAATTTTCAATAAATTTTGCCGACTTGCCAGAAAGGGAAGTGTGGTGCGGATTTTACGCCTGACTGATGTGAATTCTGCTCACACTCAAAAACTGAATACTGAACCCGTTGTCCGTATCCTTCCAGTAAATCAACTACTTTTTTACGCCTTTTATCGCAATATCGTAGGCGATCATGTAAAATAACATGATTAACGGATTAAATAAGGCTGATACCCATTACTGGGAAAATAAACAAAGGATTTAAAGCATTTAACCCACTATTATAACAAATACCAGCGCGGTTGCTCCTGATCTTCAATCCTCTCGACCATTGACTCAAAAACCAGAAGATCCCTGATTTCTTAAAGAAGTCAGGGATCTGACTTTATATAGCAGTATGATAGTTTTTTAGTTCTTAATATAATAACGGGCTGCCTTTTTTCTTTATGACGCAACAACAGCTGCGTATCTATGTCCCACCCCATCCCCTAATTCAGCACTGGTTAGGCGTTGCCCGTGATGTAGCTACACCATCGGTATTATTTCGTTCTGCTATTACCGAGTTAGGCAGATGGCTCACTTATGAAGCAGTGAGAGAGTGGCTACCAACTCAAGAAACGACCGTGCAAACCCCTTTGTCCACCTGTCCAGCAACTTTTATTGATCCCCACATCCCTGTGGCGGTTGTACCGATTTTACGGGCTGGGTTAGGCTTATTGGAGGGAGCGCAGGGTTTACTGCCTTTGGCCTCAGTTTACCATCTGGGCTTGGCACGAAATGAAGAAACTCTAGAAGCGGTTTGTTATTTGAATAAATTACCGGAAAAATTTGCTCCCGAAACACGGGTGTTAGTCACTGATCCCATGTTAGCTACAGGAGGTTCTATAATGGCAGCAATGGAAGAATTGACTCAAAGAGGTGTTGATCCGGCTTTGACTAGAATTGTGTCTGTGGTTGCCTGTCCTCCGGCTTTACAAAAGTTGGCAGCTGCTTATCCTGGTTTGATTGTTTATACCGCCACTATTGATGAAACGCTTAATGATCAGGGGTATATTGTACCAGGATTGGGGGATGCGGGCGATCGCATTTTTGGGACTTAACCCAGGATGCAGCTAAGTCTGTGAAAATAGCTAAAGTATTGTCGAAGTTGCTTATTTTCAAGGAAGGCGGTAAAAATATGAGTCAGCAAGATGGTTTTGCCAGTGGCTTAATGCTGGGAACATTGATAGGAGGCGTGGTTGGCGGTGTTTTAGGTGCGGTGATTAGTTCGCGCTTAGATGCTAGACTGGCTGAACAGGAAGAAGGTTTAACTACTGGTGAAAGCGATTCCCAGTCAAGACCTGCCAAAAGACGGCTTAAAGCCTCAGGTGGTGAAAACGTGGAAACAGAAGCAACCAGGCGATCGCTTGAGGATAAAATCGCCCAACTTAATGCCACAATAGATGATGTACGCAAGCAGTTGGGAAATGTCAATAGCAATTCCTCTGTTAGCAATGAATAAACCGTCGTCAGGACTGCCTTAGTTATATTCATAGCCACACAATTATGACGTGCGCTAAATTAAAATCAATCATCAATCTATGTTTGACATTTAAGAGGAAAGTTACCCA
This sequence comes from Cuspidothrix sp., assembly GCA_046080125.1. Lineage (GTDB taxonomy): Bacteria > Cyanobacteriota > Cyanobacteriia > Cyanobacteriales > Nostocaceae > Cuspidothrix. Next base: position 4,917 of record JBJTTJ010000208.1, on the reverse strand, counting down.
TGAATTTACTCATTACCACCCTGGACAAGTTTGTATTTATTTACAGTTGTTTGCTAATTATTCGAGTCCTATTGACTTGGTTTCCCTCGGTTAACTGGTATAATCAGCCCTTTGCGACTTTAAGCCAAATTAGCGACCCCTACCTAAATCTATTTCGCTCTATCATTCCTCCTCTGGGTGGCATGGATTTCTCTCCTTTCCTAGCATTTATCGCATTGAAAATTGTTAGTGATCTTCTCCTCGGTTTAGCTGGTCTAGTAGCGGTTTGATGTAGGGATTTTAATTAAGGTTAGCACGAAAAACGGGGTATAAATCCCCGTTATCAAAATGTAGGTAAACCGCCTATCTTCTCACTTTACCGCTAAAACCCGCAGCCTTAAACTGTTTAAGCTGTAACGGTAAAGGCTGATTACTGGGTACAGAAATACGAAATTCAAAATCACTGACCCCTGGGGGAACTTCGGCTATAGACCCCAAACGAGTACGATTTTGTAATATAGGGTCATTATTTCTATCATAAATTCGCCCAAAAATATCCGCATCATAGACGGTTTTATAGGTCTTGTTTTCTGCCTTACCAGTAACTAGAAAGCAACTGGCGAAATTTGAACCGTTGCTGGTGACTGTTCCTGTAGCCAATTCTGGTGGACAATCATGGTAGGAAATATCAAATAATTTCAGTTGTGTTAACGCTGAAGCTGTGGGAGTCCACATCCAGGAAAGTAAACCCACTAAACCAGTTATAAAAATCAATTGCAGTGAACGTAACCTCATAAGATGCACCGCCAAGTATTCAAGTAATTTATATACTCTTTAATAAAATATAACCTAAAATTCAAGCATCATAAACCATCAAAAATTATTTTCATATTCCATTAGGGCTGGCTGAATAAAGGCAAAAGCCAGATATATCAAAGGTTACAGGCAAATAAACTAGAATCTTGTCCGTTGCCCGTTGTTGGTTATCGAGCGTAGTTGAGATGCTTGCCTATTTTTAAATACGGCAAGACATAACAGAGGAAAACCTAAATTCAAAAATGAATCTCTGATTTTAAAATGGCACAATTTCAAATATAAAAGTAGCAATTAAACGTTCATCAACATAGACTTCTATTTGATGTTGACCTACAGGATCACCAGGGTAAATAGTCCAAAAATTTTCAATTACACCATTCACAGGCGTTTCTGTACGCTGGGAAATACCTTTTCTCCCATCTTTTGATATGGAGAAATTTTTATCATCTTGTGTGATCCAAGTTTCAGGAGATTTTGGTAAAGTCAAAACTTCTCGCCATGTCACCTGACCTTGATAATTATCTAGCTTAATTCTCCATCCATAACTATCACCTTCTTTTAAAGGAACTTTATTAGTGGGAAAAAAATTAGCTTTTCCGTTTGCATCAATTATCTTCACACCAAACTCTGTTTTATTTACAACTACTTCCTGATTGCTTGGCAAATCAGAAGATTTTGCTACAGCTATATTAGACTGATACAAAAACGGAACTATCAAACCCAAACTACAGAAAAAACCACATAATAAAAGCTTAGTGTTGAAAATTTTAAGCAGCATAGTCTTTAAGTAAATAAGTAGGATAAAAAATATATATATCCTACTTAAAAAAAGTGTTTTTGGCAATCGTTAATCTTCATCAAGTGCAGGTAGCATTTCTTCAAATTGCCATAACCTGTCTTTGTTTTCTAGAAACCAAATGCGAGTTTCTGTGGTTAACTGTCCCCAGATAACATCAATGGGAACATGGGGCGAAGCATACTGAAACTCTTCACCGATCACCTTCAGATTAGATTCTACGTTTTTAGGAACACCAAAATCTTTCCAATCAATTTTTACAATTCTGCCAGTAACTCCTGCCGTTGGATCAAAAATTAATTGTGCGGTTCTGATTAAATCGGCAAAATGTTGTGGTTTTAGTCCAATTATTTCTTGAACTGGTGGTGATTGTTGAGGATCTTGAGACATTTTCGCTGGAGTTATGTAGATGTATAATTTATAGAAGTTACTGCCAGAGACCATCCCATTACCCCCAGTTTAACTCAGAAAATCCAGAGAAAATCAACTGATTTACATCAATTATTTAGTTTCTACAAAAACTGTAACAGCTGCTACAGCTATTAACATTTCGTCATTTTTATCGTTCAAAGAGGCAATTGCTAAACCATCTACTATCATTCCTCCTGATTCTAAGATCAGATTTTTTTTACCAAAAGGAAGAACAGCTAATACATCCGCTTCTCGTACCTGTTCGGGGTAGGGAACTGCAACTTTAACCTCTACAATCATCTGATTAGGATCTGTTAAACCTGCTACTTCCATAATACCAATAAGGGCATTGTGAGCGATCGCATTTTTTACTGCCCTTGCTGCTGCTACCGTCGGTTCTTGTCCATGTTGGTCTACACCCATTCCCATTTCAATAATAAAGCGTTTTAGTGGCATACCTGTTTTTCTCTGTAAATCAAAAACTTACGGCTAAGGTTGTGGGGGTTAATGCTGATAGGTTAGAGCAGATGTTACCACCTGCTGGGGTGGACTACCGTCAGGTTTTCCATAAATTGATATTCAAGTCCAATTCTATTGGATTAAATTATATTTTTAAAGCAAAAAGTATAATTTAAGTATCGGCACGGACAACAATTTGGCAATACGGACATTAATTTGTTAACGCAGTCAAATAATTTGGCAAGTGACAAGAGATGTCTAATGGAGAATAGGAGACTCGAACCCCTGACCTCTGCGGTGCGATCGCAGCACTCTACCAACTGAGCTAATTCCCCTTATGAGTGCTTCAATTAGCAACTCTAAGATACACCTTATATATTAACATTCAGGAACGGCAGATTTCACATCCTTTGCTAAAAAAACTTCCTGTACCCGTTGTAAATCTAAATCAATCAAATAATCAATTGTCCAATTTGCTTGACGTTGCAACATATGGAAAGGGTAAGTATTCGCTAAACCCACCACTTGCATTTGAGCGCGTCTAGCTGCTTGAATACCTGCTAAAGTGTTTTCAATTACTAAACATTCATCAGGTTGTAAATTTAAGTCGGGATATACCTGATTCATCCGTTCAACTGCCAGCAAATAGCCTTCAGGATTGGGTTTACTACTAATAATATCGTCTCCCGACACAATCACAGGAAAGTATTCAGTGAATCTGGCTGCGTTTAAAACCGCTTGAATTTCTTGAAATAAAGAATCACTAACTAATCCCATCTTCAAATGACGGGAACGAATCTGAAAAATCACATCTTCAATTCCAGAAGACAAAGGCAATTTTTCCAGCTTTGCTAATTCCAGGAGATAAGCTTGCGCCTTGCGAGTAAGTAACACAGACATATATTCTGGTGTCACTACTCTACCACGACTTTTGAGCAAATCTTGAAAATAAGCGCGATCGCCCCTACCCAAACTAGCTTGACGTTCCTGCACCCGTCCAGGTTGGAGATTTTCCTGCACAAGAATCTCATCTATCAACTTTAAGTGAATTGATTCATCATTGATAATGACACCATTAAAATCAAATAAGACCGCCTTCAAGCTCATGTAAACACGCCAAAAAAATAACAAATTAGATTCTCACCCATAATTATTATGTATTTTGGTGTGGATTACCAACATCCTAACTTTTCACATCTGACCTCAAGACTATGGTTTTTGTACAGGTTTGATATTTTTCGCTTTATAAAAAGTTTCTAAACTATCAGTATCTCCCACAAAACGCCAATGCCAAGGTTCATAACTCACACCTTGAAGATTATCTTGAGGAAAAGAAAGTTCAAAACCAAACCTAGCTGCATTAGCCTGTAACCACTGATAAGCTTTAGTATTATCAAAATTTGCTTGCAGATTAGTCGCCGGTACTGCACCATCACCAATATCCACAGCATAACCTGTATGATGCTCACTATGTCCAGGAGGTGCGCTTAAAGCTGCCCTTTCGGCTGGAGTTTGATTGCGCTGGGCTCCAACACCAAAAAATAATTGCTTTTGTTCTTCTATGGAACGAAACCCAGAGATAGGAACTAAATTTACTCCTGCACTTCTAGCTGCTGCTACCATAGCTTGAAACTTGACACCAGCAGATTTTCGCATTCTGATTTTACCATCGGCCGTAATTGGTGCTAATTCTGACTCTGGTGCTTGTGCATATTCAAAATGTCCCAATACACTATTATTAGGTAGGATATTACTAGCTATAGGTGTCGGTGTAGAACCAACGGGTTCAACAGAAGAATTAGCGGTTGGTTTAGGTGTAGTGACAGAAAAGAAAAAACCACTGGTAACAGCCAGGAAGACAAATCCTGTTAATCCACCTATAATTAACATCGGAGTTGATATGTTTATCTTGTTTACTGTATCATAGGTGTCACGTACAGCCGTCGGAATATCATCTCCAGATTGAGGATATGAACTGTCCGGTTTTTGGGGAAATCCAGCTTTATTCAAGTTTATGCTCCTGTTTGTATCTAATGGTAATAAAAAGCTAATAATTACTAACAATTACTCACTTACACCCTGTCCAAATTACACCTCCATAGTAACAATATTGGGATCTTAGTTCAAAAAGGACTGCATAGGAAAGCATTTTGGTAAGTTTAAATAGTTTTTAACCTTTCTAGAACCTCAATATTTAACTATGAAACCCTTGAATTTTTCCTGGGGTCATGCAATACTACTAAGATTATCTCCGACAAATCGGTCAATAAACTGTAGTTTATATTTTGTCCCAAGTCGTCAGTAAATCAAAGGAGTTTTATTTTATGGCTTTAACACCTTCGACAATGTTACCTTTAGGAACTTTAGCACCTAATTTTAATCTCCCAGATGTGGTGACAGGTAAAACGATTTCATTGGCAAACTTTGCTGATAAAAAAGCTTTAGTAGTTATCTTT
>JBJTTJ010000207.1:0-5615 GCA_046080125.1 Cuspidothrix sp. | reverse complement strand
AGTAATATGGCCGTGGTTTCAAACACCCCCAAACCACCGGGTGCACCAGGAACAACTAACCCCAATACCCAAGCACAACTAAACGCTCCCACTAATAAGGGTATTTGCTCCCAACTCAAAGAATTTATAGCCAACATAGTTAAAATAAATCCAGTAGCACGTAACCCTAAAAATACTAATTCTCCTAATAGGGGTTTTATGGGATAGTGTCTAATTATAAAACTATTAATTAATTGATTTTCTTCATGGGATTTTTTATTTTTCCACCTGTTTAAAAGTTGAATAGCTGGATTTAAAAACTGAGGATGAAGTATACCTAAAACAATTATTAAAGCTAAAAATTGGAGAATAATTAAATTAAAATTCAGATTATTAACAATAAGTTGACTACTAAATAAGATAATAATAATCAAAGCTGCTGCTAACATTAATAGTGGTTCTAATAAAACACTTAAAGTAGCAATATGAGTAGGAATATTAGCATTTTTAGCCGCCATAATTCGCCCGTAATAATGCCACACATTCCCAGGTAAATATTTGGCAACATTCGTTTTTAAATAAACCTGAATAAACTCAATATCAGATACAGATTGATTTAATTCTTGGAGTACCCAAGTCCAAACCCAACCCGCCCAAATATGAGCCAATAAAGTTACAATTGTAGCAATTATTAATATTAGCCAGCCAGTAATATTAATCTGAATAGCACTAACTCCCAACCAATTATCTTTTAAAGCTTTTAATAAAAAAAACAGCGTTCCACCTAAGATTAACCATCTGATAAATTTTTTCATTTTTAATTTTTGGATGTGATAAATATTCATATCCCCAACTTTTTAAATAAGTCGGGGATTTGGTTAACTGCGAGATTGCAAATACCAACTTTCTAATGCCAATCTATGAATTTCTCGCCAAGGGATATTATGTTGGCGTGCTAATTTTGTACAATCTTCATATTCAGGTTGAATATTAGTAATTGTCTGGTCTGTAGCTGATCCTGTCCATGCAACCTTTAGGGACACCGTACCATAAATAGTTTCCACATTGTGAATTTCCCGTTGTAAGATTGATCGTTTTTGAGTAGTGCGACGAATGCCTAAAGTGCTAGTTTCTCGAAATAACACAGCTTCACAAGTAGCTAACTTTTCAGGATGACAAATCACAGTTAATAAAATGCCAGTGCGTGACTTTTTCATCCCTATAGATTGGGTAAACACATCCAACGCACCCGCAGCAAATAACGCCTCAAATACATAACCGAATACTTGGGGATTTAAGTCATCTATTTGAGTTTCTAATACGGTAATGGTTTCTAAATTTGGGGAATACGCCCCTAAATCAGAGTTATCAGTATGTAAAGATTCGCTTTCACCTAGCCACAACCGTAGTATATTAGGAATGGGTAAATCTAGAGAACCAGCTCCTAATCCTACTTGTTTGATAGTTATTGGTGGTGGTGAACCAAAGTCTTGAACTAAAGTAGTAGCGATCGCTGCCCCCGTTGGTGTTACTAATTCTCTGTCAATACCATTACTATAAACTGGACAACCGCGCATTTCCCACAACTTTAACACCGCCGGTACTGGTACAGCCATTCTTCCATGGGCGGCATCAACAGTACCGCCACCGGTGGGGAATGCAGAACAGTATAGCAAAGGCAACCCTGAGCGATCGCTCTCAATACCCAACCAATCCAAACCTAAACAAGTACCCACAATATCCACAATCGCATCCACAGCCCCCACCTCATGAAAATGAACTTTTTCCGGTGCGATGCCATGAACAGCCCCCTCTGCCACTGCCAACCGTCGGAAAATGGCTAAACTCCAAGCTTCTGCCCGTTTTGGCAAATTCCCTTTGAGAATCATCTCTTCTATTGCCGGCAAGTGGCGGCCATGATGATGCTGATGTTCATGATGATGATGATGATGCTCAACCAAATCCAGATGAACCTTGGTTGCTTGTTGTGTTTGACGACGAACAAACTCTGCCCGCAAGCGGTATTCTTTCCCAATTCCCAAACCATTGAGTTTTTCTGTCAAATACTCTATGGGCACACCTAGACTAACTAATGCCCCTAGACACATATCACCGGAAATTCCTGTTGGACATTGAAGATAAGCGATTTTATTCATAAATTTATTTGTTAATTGTCAGTTGTTCCTTGTTCGTTGTCATTACCAATTACCCATTACCGTTACCAATCATCATTATGGCGAAAATTTTCCCGATTCATCCTGATAATCCTCAAAGCCGCCGAATAGAGGAAATAAAGTCAGCGCTATTAAGTGGCGCTATCATGCTCTACCCTACAGATACAGTGTATGCAATTGGTTGCGACTTAAATGCCAAATCAGCGGTAGAAAGAGTCCGGCAAATCAAGCAGTTAGCAAACGATAAACCTCTGACATTTTTATGTCCCTCACTTTCCCAGGTGGCGACTTATGCCTTCGTAAGTGATACAGCCTACCGGATTATGAAGCGGTTAATACCAGGTCCGTACACATTTTTGCTTCCTGCCACCAAATTAGTACCGCGACTAGTGCAAAATCCCAAACGCAAAACCACAGGTATTCGAGTACCCAATCATCGCGTTTGCTTGGCATTACTTGAGGCATTAGGAAACCCAATTATTTCCACTTCCGCCCATATCAGAGTCAAGGACGAAGATGAGGAAATAGTTGAGGACGGGCAACAACAACCAATATTTTCACAAGTAGACTTATATGACCATTTTGACAAGTTAGTAGATATTATCATTGACAGTGATGAAGAACCTACATATCAAGTGTCTACCATTTTAGATTTGACGGACGAAGAACCAGTCATTATACGGAGGGGTTTAGGTTGGGAAGCTCTAACGGCCTGGATTTAAGAATAAAGCTTTACAAGTGCAATCCTTTGTTTTGGAATAGATTGCGCTGATTATGATTACCTTACGTCAATTTTTAAATCGTCATACTCATAAGTGCTGTTCTCCCAAATTAGGAAAGTGGCGCAAACCTTTTCATAGTTAGGTTTTGGCATTTTGCCTTGAGAGTAAATATCTATTATGTCATCGTTGATTTAGTTGCTGAAAAGAAAGCGACACAAGTAACAAGCCCTTAACTTTGGAAATTTCCTACAGTGTTTACATATCAGCAGTCCAGTAGTGAGTGTTGAGGCATAAATTCCCAAAGATTCTCACTGATATGACTGGCCTTAAATACTGTATCTGCGTTTGAGTTAAGGTGCAATACCAATTTGATAGAAAAGTCATGAAAGCTAACATCGCCAATCTGCCCAATTCTACATCTGCTTTTAATAGCTATATTTCTCTGGAAGAATTATCTACCACCAATAGCGATACACTGGTACAACTTTTATCCCATGAGATGCAATCTCAAGTTAAAGCTACATCTGGGGGAGTACAAGCCGTAGCCCAGCGCATAGCCAAAGAAGTAGAACGGATATGCGATAAAAGCTCCCGCATTCAAAATTCAGGACAAATCCAGTCTTGGCAAATTACTTTAGGAAGACATCGCTTACAAAAATGTTTACGTTACTACCAACTTGGTTCTAAACAAGGTCGAGTGGAATTACACAGTAGTTTGGGCGCAATTGTTTATCGTCACGTAACAGTTGCCGGCTCAGATTTGGGTTTTGAAGCTCGTTATAATCTGATTGAAGATTTTTTACAGGCCTTTTATATCGAAGCCATTAAAGCTTTCCGTCGAGAAACCGAATTACCAGAAGATTACACCCCCCGGACTCAATTACAAGTAGCTGAGTATATGGCGTTTACAGAACAATATGCCAAACGCCGAATTAATTTACCTGGTGGAGCTAATCAGCAATTAATCGTTCTCCGCGCCCAAGGTTTTGCCCGTCGTCAACCCCAAGAAACTACTGTAGATATTGAAATGGCGGTAGACTCTGCCAAAACAGAAGAAGCAGAATCCTATCAACGCAATGTGGCAGTGCAGCAAATTCGCTCACAAATGATTGCTAAACCAGGTTTTGACCCCTCCGAGGAATCAGAACGTAATCGTGTGATTACAGAATTGATGAAATATTTAGAGTCCCAAGGACAATCTGATTGCATGGATTACTTGACTCTCAAACTTCAAGACCTTTCTGCCCCAGAAATTGACCAAATCCTCCGTTTAACCAGCCGTCAAAGAGATTATTTACAACAAAGGTTTAAGTATCACGTTGAGAAGTTCGCTAAACAGCATCAATGGCAATTAGTTCATCAATGGTTAGGCGCGGGTTTAGAACATAAGTTAGGTTTATCTTCCCAACAATGGGATATTTTTTGGAATCAACTCACACCACAACAACAGCAAATTTTTGAATTAAAAAGTGCTTGTCAAAGTGATGTACTGATTTCTAAAGCTGTGCAATGCACCCCCAAACAACTGCAAAAACGCTGGACACAAATGTTAGAACTAGCCTGGGCTATTCGTAACGGTCATAGTGAATCTAAAAACTCTTAGGAATAAAATCATGGCAAAGGGAGCGTGGTTAATTCTTGTCTAACTTGCGCGTAAGTCATCACAAAATACAGTGTAAAATACTCACAGTTAACAATAGACAAAATTATGCAAGCGCTGTGGCTAGAAAATAACCAATTACAACTTTGTACCGATATTCCCACTCCTGAACCAGTACCAGGGGAAGCATTAATTCGGGTTTTACGGGCAGGAATTTGTAATACTGATTTGGAATTAATCAAAGGTTATTATCCCTATACTGGCATTATTGGCCATGAGTTTGTCGGTGTGGTTGAACAGGGTGCAGACCATTTAATTAACCAAAGAGTGGTAGGTGAAATTAATGCCGCTTGTGGTTATTGTCGCTTTTGTCGTCGCAGACAACCAACTCATTGCGAAAATCGCACGGTTTTAGGTATTGTTAATCGTCATGGTGCTTTTGCCGAATATTTATCTTTACCAATTGAAAATCTGCATCCTGTCCCAGAAAATGTCTCTACAGCAGCAGCAACTTTTACAGAACCTCTAGCAGCAGCTTTAGAAATTCAAACACAAATCCCCATATCTGCCGATGACCGAGTTTTAGTAATCGGAGATGGTAAATTAGGACAATAGTATTTTGGACTATTCCCGGTGTTTTACCATGATATTCACAAATAGTTCTATATAAGCCTGGTTGCTCTTTTGCTCCCCAAGCATGAAATACTTGTAATCTAAAGTTTGTTTTCGGGTCATAATGCATTTCTCCACAACTAAACCGCCGTATCCATTGGTCAAGTAAACCAATCATTAAATCATATAAAGAGCGGGTGAAAAATACTAAAGCAATTTTATTTCTTATTTCTGATTCATTTCCTAATTCAAAAGATTGGATTCCAATATTCCAATACCTGTCAATTCCTTTACGATTTCTGAAATGACTAAAATTTTCAAAAAATCGTTTGAATTGTCTTTGATGTTCATCTGATGAGTTAGCAATACCTATGACATGAAGATTCTTTTGATATAATTTTTAATTTCTTTGATTCTGGTTTTAGAAAATGATCTTTGATATCCTAGTTTTTTATCATCAATTCTTCTGGAGACATCAAAGCGTTCATAAATCGTTTTGGCATTAGTTATAAAAACAAGCATAGGTAT
>JBJTTJ010000206.1:0-3157 GCA_046080125.1 Cuspidothrix sp. | reverse complement strand
ATAACCTCTATTGGGAGCTAGTCCAGTAGCATCTGTAAGAATACGTGCACCTGTGGCTTTTTGAGCAGCAGCTAAATAAGGATCCCAAACTCCCCAAGCATCAACATTTTTCCCTTCAAAAGCAGCACGGCCATCAGCTGGGGCGAGGAAAGTTGGTTTAATATCAGTATATTTTAATCCGGCTTTTTGCAGTGCTTTGACTACCAAATAGTTAACATTTGATCCTTTCGCAAAGGCCACTTTTTTACCCTTGAGGTCAGCTACTTTTTTAATTGGTGAATCCTTATGAACAAGAATTGCTTCCGATTTAGTACCATAAGGATCATAAGCAACATAAACTAGAGGAACTCCAGCCGCTTGAGCAAATACAGGAGGTGCTTCTCCTGTATATCCAAAATCAATACTACCAGCATTTAAAGCTTCTAACATTGGCGGTCCTGCAGGAAATTCAGTCCAAGTAACAGAAGCGCCAGAAGCTTTTAAAGTTTTTTCTAATTCCCCTTTTGCTTTGAGTGCATAGAGGACAGTTGCTGCCTTTTGATAACCAATACGAATTACTGTCTTGCTATTATTATTTTGAGCTATTGTATTTGCATTAGCTTTCTGAATTGTCTCACCATTATTGCTAAAGTTCGGAGAAAAAACAGAAACAGCTAATGTTGATCCTAATCCAACTGTAAATAGTAAAGAAAAAGTGCCAAGGTTCGATTTTTTAAGAAACATAGTCCCAAAATTAATTAGAGTAAAGAGAATCTAAAAACAGATGGCGATTGGAAATGAGCGATAAACCCACCTGCATGGGTTCAAGGAGTCCGCGTAGTCGAACTTCGTTTTTATAGCTCCAGATTTCTAGCCTGAGAGCTATCTTTAGCTGAATTTATGATAAAACTACAGTATATCAATCAGATTACCGTATTTTTATTTTCAGATGATCACATAAAAGTGATTTGAATGCAAGAGGTCTATGGAAAATATTAAATTTACGTGTAATTTTATACTCTTATTTGCCGTAAAATGCCAGAAAAATTAGATTTGAAAAAAAGTGTTGTACGCGAGGAAGTACAAATAGATCCTCTCAATCTCCTACAAGCAGAAGTTATCCAACTCCTGAAACAAGTCATTGAACCCACTTTGAAAAACGATATCGTCAGTTTGGGAATGGTGCGAAATCTACGGATAGTTGATAACTATGTTTACTTGCGTCTGTATATAGGTTCTCGTCAGCAGCACTTAGAAACAGAGATTAAAGCAGTATTATCATCATTAGCTTGGTGTAATAAAACTTACATCCAAATTTGTACAATTCCAGAAGTGAAAACGACATTAGCCATATCTAGCGGTAAAGGAGGTGTAGGTAAATCCACAACCGCAGTTAATTTAGCAGCAGCTTTGAGATTAAAAGGAGCAAAGGTCGGGTTATTAGACGCTGATGTTTATGGTCCTAATGTTCCTCAGATGTTAGGGTTAGGACAATCGGAAGTTACAGTTATTGATACTGTTAATGGTCAGAAATTTTTACCGTTACAAGCTCATGGTATCAAAGTCATGTCTGTAGGATTGTTGGCAGAACCAGATCATCCTCTAGCATGGCGTGGACCCGTATTACATAAAATCATTACTCAATTTATCCATGATGTTGAATGGGGAGAATTAGACTATTTGTTAATAGATTTACCTCCCGGTACTGGTGATGCTCAAATTACGATTGTGCAAGAAAGCCCGATTTGTGGTGTAATATTGGTAACAACGCCTCAAGAAGTGGCGATTTCTGATGTGCGTCGCAGTATCTATATGTTCCGTCAAGTGGGTGTTCCTGTTCTCGGTATTATCGAGAATATGAGCTATTTTATGGGGGTAAATGGCGAAGAAACTCGGATTTTTGGTAGTGGTGGCGGTGAAAAACTGTCTAATGAACTCCAAGCACCGCTTTTAGGCAAAATTCCCCTCGATCCGCGGATTTGTAATGGTGGTGATACTGGACAACCTCTAACTCTTGCTGACTCTAGCTCAATTACAAGTCAAATATTTATACAGATTGCTACAGCATTAGAGGCTACTTTTCTTGCTTTTTCTGATGATCTGTGAGATACTTAATTTTAATCTACAGTATTTCGATAAAGATACAGTATTTAATTCCAGGTGTTGACTATGGCAGGTAAACTAGAAGGGAAAGTGGCTATTATTACCGGAGCTTCTTCAGGAATTGGTAAAGCTACGGCTATTTCATTAGCAGCAGAAGGTGCAAAAGTAGTAATTGCAGCTAGAAGGAGAGAGCGTTTAGAAGCAGTAGCAAAACACATCAATGAAAATGGTGGAGAAGGATTACCTGTTGTTGCAGATATTACCGATGAAGCACAGGTTAAAAATTTGATCCAAAAAGCTAATGCAAAATTTGGTCGCGTAGATATTTTAGTAAACAATGCAGGTATATCATTTCCTGGCAGGATTGAAAATGCAGATCCCGCAAATTGGCGAAAAATGATTGACATTAATGTTTTAGCGTTAATGTATACAACTCACACAGTGTTACCTATATTCAAAGCGCAAAAATCGGGACATATTGTGAATATTTCATCTGTAGCAGGCCGTATTGCTCGTGCGGGTATGGCTGGTTATAATGTGACTAAATGGGGTGTTAATGCATTCTCGGAAGCATTAAGACAAGAAGTATATCAAGATAACATCCGTGTTACTATTATTGAGCCTGGTTTAGTAGAAACAGAAATTGATCAGCATATTACTGATGTATTAGCCAAGCAAGAAATTACAGCTAGACGAAGAGCAATTACACCGTTACAAAGCGAAGATATAGCAGCCGCAATAGTCTACGCTGTTACCCAACCACAGCACGTAAATGTGAATGAGATCTTAATTCGTCCAACTTTGCAAGATAGATAATACTCACAGTTATTCACAATAATACCGAATAATAGGTAATATTAATGTTAGAAGAAAATGAAAAATCATTAGATAAAAGCAAAAAAATATTGGTTTTTTTGACAATTTCACCTGCAATTATATCACCCAATTTATCTGGTTTTTTGATTGGGGAAAGCGTGTCTTTTTTCGGTTCTTGGATGACACAAATTACCTTAGTATGGTTAGTTTATCAATTGACAAATTCAGCGATGTTAGTTGGTATAGCTGGATTTAGCAA
>JBJTTJ010000205.1:0-22108 GCA_046080125.1 Cuspidothrix sp. | reverse complement strand
TAATAACCTTTGAGCCATCGGTAGTCCCATCAAGCCAGTTCCCAGAAATGCCACCTTCATGTTTCATGTTCCTTTGTCAGTGGTCAGTTGTCAGTTGTCAGTGGTCAGTTGTCAGTTGTCAGTTGTTGGTTGTTGGTTGTCAGGTGTTGGTTGTTGGTTGTTGGTTGTTAGGGAAGAGGCAAAAGTAAAAATATTACCATATTACCCTGCCCCTGTGCCCCCACCTTTGCGATACTAGCCTCCGGCGGCAAAAGTTACCATAATTACTACAGAAAGTAAGATGCCCGGAGATAGGAGAGTCACTAGCACTAACAGATCATGAGCAGTCATAATTTTTCCTCTGGGGTAGATTTTTGACTTGAATGTCATCTGAAGTTATGCTAATGCAATCAAGACTAATACAGGATTGTTAAAGAGATTTTTAACTTTTCTCCCTAATTTCTACTCTGGTACAACTAATCCCTCAAGTCGTTGTGATGCTTGTTCTTGAGTCAGTCCCCGGCTTTGCACTAAAACTCCAAAGTTGCCTAGTCCTTCTGGGTTAATGAGTTGGTGTAGTCCTTCCCGTCGTTGTAGTAACTGTGATATTGGTTGCTGTTGCCAGGGGATAGCTGCTAATCTTTCACCTATGCCTAAGGCCATTAAGAATAAACCTTGTTGCGTCCAACCAACCTTTTTTAATCCACACCTTTCACCCCACACAGATAAGGCTGTAAAGTCAACATGGGCGGTGATATCTTGTCTGCCAATATTGACATAGGGATTATCATGATGACCATGCTGATAGTAGCACTGGAGAGTTCCTTGCGATCGCCTGGGGTGATAATAACGATCAGCATGATAGCCATAATCAATTGTTAACACATACCCCTGTTTCAAGCAGTCTGCCACTATACTCAACCAGTCCAAAGCTGCTAAATTAATTTCACTGCGATAGCCATTTTCATAAGTATTTTGGCTTAAATTAATTCCCACCAAATCAAAATATTCTGCTAGTTGCGGCGTTGATGGTTCTCCTATTACTTCAATAAATATAGGTTCGGCATTATTTTCGGTGATGGTAACATAAATTTCCCGCAATTCCCCGGCTTCTAAAGTGAATTGATGGACTGGAAAAGCATCCAATAATTCATTAGAAAAGCAACAACCAGTCAGAGATTTAGGTTCTATTTCCTCTAGATTACACCACTTTACAGAAAAATCTTGTAACAGTTGTTGTTGTTCTTGTTTTAAAGTTGATGATTTCTCGACAATGATGTATTTTACAGCCGCAAAAAAATCTGAGTATTCTTGCTTAATGTGGTTGAGGATATGGGATGCTAAGATACCTTGACCTGCTCCCATTTCTACCACGGAAAAAGACATGGGTTGATCTAAAATCTCCCACATTTGGTAAAATTGTTTGCCTAGTAATTCCCCAAAGTCAGACCCCAAACTGGCAGATGTGAAAAAATCACCCCCCCGAAAGCCGATTTTGACATCGCTGGAATAATAACCATATTGTGGGTGATATAGCACTAAATCCATATATTCTGCAAAGGTAATGCGTTTTTGGGGGCTGGTAATAATACGATGGGTTATAGCTTGACACAATGCAGGATGGGAGTCCATAAAATTTAATACAGCAGCAATGATAAAACCCTTGTAGCACAAGCATAACTCGACAAGCTCAGTACAAGTCTTGCCTGTTTATATTGTATCTCATGACACTGGGAAGTTCTGTATCTTCACAAAGTCAATAGGACAGATTTCATTTGGCCTCAGAAATTTAATCCCCCGGGTAAATTAACTTTCAATCGTTTAAACATGGCTTGCCGTCCTGCCATTGCTAAAGCATCATCTAAAGTTGAAAGCTTAATTTCCTGTTGATATTTTAACCTTAATGCAGTTTGAATTAACCAATCGGCAACGAAGGGATTTTTTGGTAATAATGGTCCGTGGGAATAGGTAGCGATCGCATTTCGATAAAATGCCCCTTCTGTTCCATCTTCTCCATTATTCCCCAAACCATAGACCACACGTCCCAAGGCTTCTACTTTCCCCAATTTCGTCCGGCCACCGTGATTTTCAAACCCTACTAAATAAGGTTTTGTTCCTGTCATTGCTTCTAGCTCCTGTGCTAACCGGGAAGCTGTAACTTCTATCACTAAATTACCAATACATCTTTTCCTATTTTCCCCAGGATGAATAGAAACTAAATCTAATATTCCTAAACCTTCAATTCTGCGTCCAAAACCTGGTTCATAATAATTGCCTAGCAGTTGGGGCGAACCACAGGTAAAAACCCCTGGTGTTCCATGTTCGATTTTATTCCGCATTGCCTCAGCTTTTGCCCCTTGCAGATCACGCATGACAATTTCTTGCTGACGATCCTGGGCTCCACCACCAACAATTATATCTACTGATTCAATATCTGCTGCGGTGGAATTTTGATCCAGGGGTAATACTGTTACATCATAGCCCCGCCATTTGCACCGTCGTTCAATGGTGATCACATTGCCGCGATCGCCGTAGGTACTCATCAATTTGGGATATAGCCAACCAATAATAATTTCCATGGGTGGTTTCTATTAATTCCACTTCCTATCAGGGCAGCGGTAAAGAACACCCTATTTTAACAGAAGGTTTCTTCTATGGGAACATTATATCCTGAACTGAATCATGATAACTCATTGTATAATTAAAACCGGAGGTTAAATTTATGCCATTACAATCATTTAGAGTCTTATTACTGACTGGTCTAGGTTGTTGTTTATTTTTGGGTAATGCTGTAACTTTTGCTCAAGTTGTAGTTCCTACAGATTCATCAGATTCAACCAATGTACCATCTGGTTCATCAACAGTCCCAAATTCTAGCACGGTTGATAGCAGTACCAGATTTAGCTGTCAATATAACAATGGAATACCTACGGTGATGTATCAGCCCGAAAGTCAACCGGGACAATATTTTCCGTGGGCTGCACCTCAAAATTTAGGCGGTGGTTGGGATGCTCAAAAACGTTGTGAAGCGATCGCCAGTCGTTTAGAATTATATCGCCCTGATGGATTACAAGAACTACAAATAGCCGTCCAAAATCAGGAAAATATTATTTGTGTCACTACCGAATCTCAACCTACTTGTCGCCTTGTTTTAACAGTGCCCCGTGGTAAAGACCCCTATGCTATTCGTGATAGTGTATTCCAAAACTTAACTACTGCTGATAGTGGCCAACAAACCATAGCGGTGAGAACCTACACCAATCGTAATCAGGGCGGTGGTGATAGTTTATACAACCTGGGACAGACCCTACTAGGTGGTAAAAATCAAGCTAGGTCTACTAGGAGAGGGATCAATTTAAAACCATACCTTGATCCTCAAGATGGTGGTACTGGTAGAGGTCTAAACAATGCAGTAGTAATTAGAAAGAATACTAGACAAAAAGCTCCTGCTCGCCTTAATCCTGGTAAATTTCGTTAATAGGGAAGAGGGAAGAGAATAAAACCTGTTCTTGTTGTAGTCATATTTGAGAAAATCTAGATTTATCTCTTAGACAGTGGCGTTGTCCATCATCCAACTCCGTAAGTGGACGTAATGAGAATGGCGCTAAGAATATTTTCATGGTTAGAGCATCAACTATTGGGTTAGGTGATGTGAGACTGGCTAGGACAGGAGTCGCCTTTGACTCCAGAATCCTCACCCCAGAAAGAGGGGGGGATATGTCAAGCTTTATATAAATTTTGTCCTGTATTGATCTATTCAGTGTTGTAATTATTTCTCAGGCTAGATTGACTGGAGAAGATGAGCTAGAACATAAAAATTATGTAATAGTAACAAGTCTTGTCTAGT
The DNA here is from genome assembly GCA_046080125.1 of Cuspidothrix sp. Lineage (GTDB taxonomy): Bacteria > Cyanobacteriota > Cyanobacteriia > Cyanobacteriales > Nostocaceae > Cuspidothrix. The sequence continues at coordinate 18,282 of JBJTTJ010000205.1, read as the reverse complement.
TGAGAGTCTGAGCCTTTAATTGTGCCCATTTACTCACTAGACCTGTGGTGAAAATTACATAAGCGTTTTCTACAACCCTTATTCGTTCCGTTCTATAGAACGTCTCTACATTAATTTCCACCAAATGTCTACTACAAACCTAACTGAGTAAAAAAATACAATGAACAAGATTAGCGAAGATTTTCAAAGAGAGAGTCAGTTTGATATGACAAACTCATCAATTCGTGGTATTTTGGTACGATGATATGCACATATCAACACAATGAACTACTTAACCCTAGAAAATCTGCTGTGATCATCTTGTGGTAATCATTCATGTAGAAACGTGATATAGAACTGAGTTAGCTTTTTCGTATCGAAGGTTTTCATCGGTTTTATACCTTTAATTAACCGAAAGATAACTTAGTTAACATCTAATTCCATTATCTTACCGAGAGCAGTGAACACTGTAACAAACCAGATCATACACAATATGAATCCAGTCCTAAAATTGGGCGATCGCATCCTGGAAACTGGCGAAATCCTATCATTAATGTCAGAATATCAGCTACTACCGCTATTAGTGAAGGAAATTATCATTGATCAAGCGATCGCAGCAGCAGAAATTGTTTGCACTCCAGAAGAAGAAAAATTAGTCTGTGAACAAATAATCCAACAAAATCAAGGAATAGAAACACAGTCAGAAAGTTTCCAGAAATTAAAACAAATGGGCATCCGGTCAGTAAAACTAGAAAAATTCAAGGAGGTGACATGGGGGAGAGATATAAACTCCTACTTTTTCCAACGTAAACCCCAATTAGATAGAGTCATTTATTCTCTAATTACTACCCCAGAAATTGGTGTTGCCCAAGAAATTTATTTTCGTATTCAAGAAGGTGAACAATCCTTTGCCGATTTAGCACGGGAATACAGTCAAGGACCTGAAGGCCAAACTGGAGGTTTAATTGGTCCAGTAGATTTACAATCTCTCCATCCGACATTGGCAAATATTCTAGCTAAAAGCCAACCCCACCAACTTTTACCACCTGTGCAAATTAATAACTTGCTAGTAATTGTCAGACTAGAAAAATTATTACCGGCCCAACTAGATCGTCCCATGGGACAAAGATTATTGAATGAAAAGTTTAATCAATGGTTGCAAGTACAAATGAAAGAGATTCCATGGCAAATTCAACTTGATGATAACTAGAGACAAAAGTAGCTGTGGTAGAAATTTAGTTTGGGTTTAGCTTTTACCCAACACAATTATTAACACCATCTAACTTTTAGCCAAAATTCAACTCTCATTACCTCCACAAACATGAGTTTTAGTATGAGTAACTTTGCCGAATTTATCTCCAATCTTGAAGGATTTAATCAATTATCCTCTCAAGAAATTAACCAACTTATATCACCGCAAATTTTAGAACCTTTACGTTATCGTTTTGGTCAAAAAATTATCGGGAAGGAACAACTGCCATATAGAATATTTATAGTCTATCAGGGCAATGTGAGACTTTTGGGATATGATCCCCAAACTCAATTACCAATGACTCTCAAATTACTGCAACCAGGGGCGGTAATTGGTGAAATTGGTTGGTTCAGGCAAATTGCTTGTGAAACTGCGATCGCTTCTACAGAAGCCATCTGTTTAACTTGGAAAGTCCAAGATTATTTACAATTTTTATCCCGAAATTCGGCTTTTGCCCAAGCTCGTCAAAGTCAAAGTCACTTAATAGAAGTATTTGATGTATTAAGTTCACAAATAGCACAACAACCTTTTGCGAACTTAAATCTAAAACAGATTACCCAGCAAGCCCTATTAGCATCAAAAGCCGATTATTTATCACCAGGTAAAACTTATCTTAGAGATTTAGATCATAGTCGGATTTGGTTTGTTAGTAGCAACAATTCATTAACAGGTTTAACTCCTGGTTCTCGTTTAGAAAACGAAATTATCGAAATTAAAGGTAATCAAACTCTGCGTGTTTTGGGGATTGATCCTAGGGATTTATCATTACTTAATTCCTTCTCTACAGAATCAGAAATTACAGACAATGTAGAGGATAGTACGGCTGTTTCCCAAATTCCCTATGCAGAAGAAACAGAATCTCCTGCACCTTTGACATCAAAAGATATTCCCAAAAAGCACAATTATCCATTTATCCGAGGTCAAGGGGAATTAGATAGCAGTTTAGCCTGTTTTCAAATGCTATGCAAGCATTTGGAAATCCCTTTTCGGAAAGAAGTAATACGGCGGATTTTAAATGACCAACTTAAACGTCAAGGTAGTGTATCTTTCCAACTTTGTGCTTATTTATCAGAATTAATTGGACTGAAATCTCAACTCGTTGATATTCCCGCAGTTGCCATTAATCGTGTTCCTACTCCGGCACTAATTCGCTATCGTGATAGTTATGCAGTTCTCTATGCAGTGGATGGGAAAAAAGCTGTTTTAGGTGTACCATCTCAAGGAATTATTAACTGCCAAATTAATCAGTTAGTCCAAGAATTAGAAACCGATGAAATCAATTTAAAACCACATTTTAAAATACTACTACTGAGCCCCACCAAAGAAACTCCCAAAGAACGATTCGGCTTAAGTTGGTTTATTCCTTACTTGTCCCGTTACCGCATAGTTTTGATAGAGGTGTTTGTTGCTTCCTTTTTTGTGCAACTAGCAGCCCTGGCCAACCCTTTGGTAATTCAGGTCATCATTGATAAAGTTATCATCCAAAATAGTATTAATACTCTGAATGTTTTAGGAGTACTACTATTAGCAGTTGGGGTTTTTGAAGCAGTATTAACAACATTGCGGACGTACTTATTTGTAGATACTACAAACCGCATTGATATGAATTTGGGGTCACAGATTATTGATCATTTACTGCGTTTACCCCTGCGCTATTTTGATAAAAGACCAGTGGGGGAACTGTCAACAAGAATTAATGAATTAGAGAATATTCGTCAGTTTCTCACAGGTACAGCTTTAACAGTAGTTCTAGATGCCCTATTTTCCATCGTCTATATAGTTGTCATGCTGTTTTACAGTTGGGAACTAACCTTGGTAGGTTTGGGAACAATTCCCCTATTTGTTTTAGTGACAATAATTGCTGCACCTACAGTGAGTAGACAATTACGTGGTAAAGCCGAACGTAACGCCGAAACCCAATCCTATTTAGTGGAGGTAATGTCAGGAATTCAAACAGTAAAAGCCCAAAATATTGAGTTGCGATCGCGGTTTTCTTGGCAGAAAAAATATGCTAAATTTGTCGCCGCAGGTTTTAAAACAGTTCTCACCTCTACACTTGCTAATTCTACCAGTCAGTTTCTGAGCAAACTGAGCAGCTTATTAGTTTTATGGGTGGGATCTTATCTAGTGTTACAAGGAAAATTAACATTAGGTCAATTAATCGCCTTTCGGATTATTTCTAGTTACGTTACCACCCCAATTTTACGCTTGGCACAAATCTGGCAAAACTTCCAAGAAACTGGTTTATCTTTAGAACGATTAAGCGATATTGTAGATACTCCCCAGGAAGCGGAAATAGACAGAAATAATATCCCTCTTCCTCCCATTGCCGGCGCAGTTAAATATGAAAACGTTTCCTTCCGCTTTGCAGCTAACGGACCTCTGCAACTAAGCAATGTCAACGTTGAATTTACCCCTGGTAAATTTGTTGGTATTGTTGGACAAAGTGGCTCAGGTAAAAGTACAATGATGAAACTACTACTGAGACTTTATGACATAGAATCAGGCAGAATTTTAGTTGATGGTTACGATATTGCCAAAGTAGAACTTTATTCTCTGCGCCGACAAATAGGTGTAGTTCCCCAAGATACTCTTTTATTTGATGGCACAGTTCAAGAGAATATTGCCTTAACCAATCCCGAAGCTTCAACAGAAGAAATTATTAACGCCGCTCAAATTGCTGTTGCCCATGACTTTATTATGAGCTTGCCTAATGGTTATAATACAAGAGTAGGCGAACGGGGATCAGCCCTTTCCGGTGGACAAAGACAGAGAATTGCGATCGCTCGTTCCGTCCTCCAAAAACCCAAATTATTAGTTCTAGACGAAGCCACCAGCGCTCTAGATTATGCTACCGAGAAGCAAATTTGCCTCAACCTAGCCCGCGCCTTTAAAGGTAGTACCGTCTTCTTCATTACCCACCGATTAAATACTATTAGTCATGCAGATACTATTGTCGTCATGGATAACAGTAGAGTCATCGAACAAGGTACTCATCAAGAACTAATGGCTGCAAAAGGTCATTATTTCTATCTATATCAACAACAGGAAGTGAACTTGTAATTTGTCAGTTGTTGGTGGTCAGTTGTCAGTTGTTGGTGGTCAGTTGTGTAAATAAAATTCAACTGGTAACTGATTAAAGATAAAATTACAGAGGGCAAGAGGCAAGAGGCAAGAGGCAAGAGGCAAACACTTGTTATTATTAGTTTTCAAGAATCTAAGCATCTCCTGATCATTGTGGCTACAGCTATCACACTAAATATTCAATCCAAAACCAAAATCTAAAATCCAAAATTATTATGACTCAAGTTAATGGTAATTACACCAACGGTAACAGTAACGATGGAAAGATCCAAGTTCTAACACCTTCTAAACCTGCACCGCAAAAGCCGTCACAGGATTTTAATTTCGAGAACTTTGAGCAATCTGTAGTTTTAAAACAATCTCCAATCTGGTCTAGAACCATCATGCTGACTATGATGGCGTTGGCTTGTTTTGGGGTCACTTGGGCTTGTTTAGCCAAAATTGAACAGGTAGTTCCCGCCACAGGACAATTAAAACCAGAGGGGACAGTTAAAGATGTCCAAGCTCCCATTAATGGAGTTGTCAAATACCTATATGTCAAAGATGGACAGGAAGTAAAACCAGGGGATTTATTATTAACATTTGATTCCATAGCTACCTTAGCAGAATTAAACTCCTTGAATAAAATTCGGATAGCTTTAATTCAAGAAAACAACATTTATCGGCGGTTGATGGGAGCAAGTAGAGGTATAGATTCGGAAATAGAATTTTTAGGCAGTAAATTACCAGGTGAATCAGCATTTCTGTTAAAAAGTCGAGCTTCCTTAGTAGCAGAAAATGAACTATTACGTACTCAACTACGAAACTCATCTGGGAAAATAGGAATAGGAACTGATGAGCAACAACTACTAGAAGTAGCAAAAACAGAATTAGCATCTCGTTCTAAAGCCGCAGATCTAGAAGTAGAAAAAACCCGCAAACAACTTTCGCAAACTAAATTCAAACTTGCTGATACTCAAAATAGCTTACAAATTCAAAGCAGCATTTTAGCAGGTCTTAAAACCTTAGCCGAAGAAGGAGGTATTTCTAAACTACAATATCTTAACCAACAACAACAGGTACAAACTCTCAGAGCAGAAATATCACAATTGAAAGAAGAGGTAAAACGTTTAGAATTTGATATTGATAAAGGGAAACAACAACTAACAAATACCGTTGCTAGTTCTGATAAAACCATTTTGGAAAAAATAGGTGCTAACAAACAACGTATTGCCGAAATAGATAGTCAATTCATGAAAATTATCCTAGACAATGAACAACGGTTAGCAGATATTAATAGTAAAATATCCCAAACCCAATTAAACGTTAAATACCAAGAACTTCGCGCTCCTGTTGGTGGTGTAATTTTTGATCTTCAGGCTAAAAACACCGGATTTGTTGCTAATACCACACAAAAATTACTACAAATTGTCCCTAAAGACAGCCTCATAGCAGAAGTGTTCATCACTAACAAAGATATTGGTTTTGTCAAAAAAGGTATGAATGTAGATGTGAGAATTGACTCCTTTCCCTTTAGTGAATTTGGTGATATTAAAGGAAAAGTAATAGATATCGGTTCAGATGCTTTACCTCCAGATCAAAACCATCAATTTTATAGATTTCCTGCCAGAATCAAGTTAGATAAACAAAATCTGCAACTGGCCAATCAAGATATAAAAATATCCTTACAGTCAGGGATGTCTATTACTGCTAATATTAAAGTTCGTGAAGAACGTACTGTGATGAGCTTGTTTACAGAAATGTTTACCAAGCAAATTGAAAGTTTGAACGAAGTACGTTAAAGATAGTTAAAATTCATTATTCAGTAGAGGTAATTCATGAATTACCTCTATTTTTTATATATAGCCGTTATCGGTTGGATGCAATGCCATCGAGTACGAGTAAACCCCACCATTACAGGTTTTACTATTTAATCACTGTATATCATTCAAGTGCATAGTCCTATAGTATAATTCATAAATGTTAGCGTATGGACTTGATATGCAAAATTACTTTATTACTTTGTAAAACATTTACAAAATCAATCTTGTTATTTAACTCATGTATGACAACATCTGCAAATTTCTTGCTGAAAACTTCAAAGACGACTTAGCAACATGGTTGCTAGGTTCACCAATTAAATTAACAGAACTTAGTCCTACAGAATTATCCAACGAACCAATTAGAGCGGATTCACTCATACTATTACAATCTGATGAATTAGTTCTGCATCTTGAATTTCAAACAGACCCTGACAAAGATATACCCTTTAGGGTGTTAGATTATCGTGTTAGGGGTTATCGTCGCTTTCCTCACAAAAAAATGCGTCAAATAGTCATTTATTTGCGAAAAACAGAGTCAGAATTAGTCAATGAAAACTGTTTTAGATTAGAAAACACTTACCATCAGTTTGATGTCATTCGTCTATGGGAACAACCCACAGATAAATTTATGACTGTTCCTGGTTTATTGCCTTTTGCTGTGCTAAGTCAGACAAAAGATCCTACAATGGTATTAACCCAGGTAGCGCAAGCTGTGGAAGCAATCACCGACCAACAGCAACAAAAAAACATCGCTGCTGCCAGTAGCATATTAGCAGGTTTAGTGTTAAAAAAAGATGTAATTAGGAAGATTCTCAGGAGTGAGATTATGCGCGAATCAGTCATTTATCAAGAAATCCTCGAAGAAGGTAAAGCTAAAGGTAAAGCTGAAGGTAAAGCTGAAGGTAAAGCTGAAGGTAAAGCTGAAACAACCAGAAAGTTGGCTTTAAATTTGTTACGAATTGGGATGAGTTTAGAACAAATTGCTGAAGTTACGGAATTATCTCTTGAGGAAGTTCAAGCTTTACAAAGTTTGGCATAATTAACATTGAAAATACCTATTTCTGTCTATCTGGTTTTTATAGTATACATGAGAGAAATAGACTCATTCGGAAAATAGGAGTTAGTGGGGTGTATATCAGGGCTATTTCATTCTAAATAATTGCTTGAGAGTGGTAAGACCAAAAGAGGCAAAGTTTCAATTTCTATGAAATTCTGCTTGATAATTTGACATTCACACTGGACTCGAATGACTGTCTCTAGTCCTGGCCATTCACATTGACTTTGATACTTGCAAATACTAACACTACGGTTTTCGATTCAACCATGACCTTTGTTAATTTGCAAACAGTCAGGTCAGTTTTGATAAAGCAATAGAATTACTTCTAGAAATGGAAGCACCCAAGCAAGTTGAGAAAGTGCAAAGAGAGAAATTAAAAAACCCCCAAAGAGGGGGACTGTAGGTTATTCGAGTGGAGTGAACAACTAAGTAATTAATACTTAGAGCAAATACAGTAATCCGAACAAAATTATCCAAATTACGTCTACAAAGTGCCAGTAAATTTCCGCCGCTTCAATTCCGAATCGTTTTTCACTGGAGTAGTGTCCGGGAGTAAGCGATCGCCACAAAACCGCTACAATTGCTAATACACCGATAGTGACGTGTAATCCGTGAAAACCAGTTAAAACATAGAATGAACTAGCGAACAAATTAGTAGTCAGACCAAACTCTAAATGAGAGTATTCATAAACCTGACCTGCTAAGAAAATAGCCCCCATCAGTGCGGTAATTGCTAACCAAATCCGCATCCCCTTAGTATCATTCTTTTTAATCGCCGTATCAGCATTGTGCATGACAAAACTACTAGCGATCAAAATAGAAGTATTGACTGTCGGTAATAACAGTTCTAAATCTGGTGTTCCTGCTGGTGGCCAGACAGGGATAGTAGAACGGTAGGTGAGATATGCACCAAACAAACCCATAAAAATCATCCCCTCAGCCACCAAAAACATAAATAGACCAAATAAACGATGATCTGGATGTTCTTCGTGATGAGAAACTGCTGTGTGATGGTGATTTAATTCAGTTTTCGCCGTGTCAATAGTTTGACTTTGCATAAGTTGGTTAGTTGTCAGTTGTTAGTTGTCAGTTGTCAGTTGTTAGTTGTTAGTTGTTGGTTGTCAGTTGTCAGTTGTCAGTTGTCAGTTGTTAGTTGTTGGTTGTTGGTTGTTGGTTGTCAGTAGGAAAACATTTCCTCACTGCTTCCCTGCTTCCCTAAACTGCTGATTAAGTTTGGGGGGTTAAGACAGGTTTAGTTTCAGTCCGTTCTTTACTCATGCCGTAATCGTAGGGACCTGTAGTTAAAATGGGAAGTTGTTCAAAATTCTCAATTGCTGGTGGGGAAGTAGTCGTCCATTCCAAAGTTAATCCTTGCCAGGGATTATTACCCGCTTTTGCCCCATATAACCAAGACCAAACGGCATTAATTAGAAACGGTAATGTAGAAATTGCCAAGATATAAGACCCGTAGGTGCAGATTTCATTCAAACTTGTGAACTTGGGATCATATTGGGCGATACGGCGATTCATACCCATGAGTCCGAGTTTGTGCATGGGTAAGAAAGTCATATTGAGACCAACAATAGTTAGGGCAAAATGTACCTGACCCCAAAACTCGTTCATTTTCCGTCCGGTCATTTTCGGGAACCAGTGGTAAATAGCGGCAAAAATTCCTAACACACTGCCACCAAATAAAACATAGTGCAGGTGTGCCACCACAAAGTAAGTATCGTGAACGTGAATATCAAAAGGAACTGAGGCCAACATTACCCCACTAATACCACCTATCACAAAAGTTGCTAAAAAGCCGAGGGCAAATAACATAGGACTATTGAGACGGATTTTACCTCCCCAGATAGTGGCTAACCAACCAAAGATTTTAATACCCGTAGGGACAGCAATGATCATGGTAGTGATCATAAAAAACATCCGTAACCAACCGGGGACACCACTAGTAAACATATGGTGAGCCCAGACGATTAAACCTAAAAAGCTGATAGCTAGAGATGAAAAAGCGATCGCCTTATAGCCAAAAATCGGTTTACGGGCATGAACTGGGAGAATTTCCGAAATTGTGCCAAAGAAAGGCAAAATCATGATGTAAACCGCCGGGTGGGAATAAAACCAGAACATATGCTGGTACACCACCGGATCCCCGCCTCCAGTTGGGTTAAAAAATGTTGTTCCTGCCAACAAATCAAAACCCAGCAAAATCAAAGCCGCCGCCAATACTGGTGTAGATACCAACACCAAAGCCGAAGTTGCCAACATTGACCAGCAAAACAAAGGCATTTGAAACAGACCCATACTAGGAACACGCATCTTCAAAATAGTGACGAGAAAATTAATTCCCCCCAAAATTGAAGAAGTTCCCAATAGCAACACACTCATAATCCAAATTGCCTCTCCCACCTGGCCTGTCACCAAACTCAAAGGTGGGTAGGAAGTCCAACCAGCATCGGGGGCATCACCTACCACCAAACTTGCAATCAGTAACAGTCCTGCGGGGGGGATCATCCAAAAAGCCACCGCATTGAGGCGGGGAAATGCCATATCCCTAGCCCCAATCATCAGAGGGATCAAGTAGTTGGCAAATCCAGCGCCGGCGGGAACAATCCACAAAAAAATCATAATTGTGGCATGAAGGGTAAACAAGCTGTTGTAGATTTCAGGGGTGACAAAATCTATATCAGGAGTGCGTAATTCCGTCCGCACCAAATCAGCCATGACACCGCCAATGCAGTAGAAAATAAAGGATGTGACTAGATATTGAATCCCAATTACCTTATGGTCTGTACTAAAACCAAAAAAGTCATACCAACGCCTTTCCCCATCTTCTTCCACAACTTTAGGGTGATTATCAGTATTTTGTAACTGTGCTTGTGTCATATTTTCAAAAATCCCTAGGGATCTATTATTTCAGTATTTCAAAATTCTCTCGTAGGGGTTTAGCATTGCTAAACCCCATAAACTGCTGCAACTTCTGTACTACTTAATTTGATGCAGAACTTCTGAGTTGATTCCCATATCCTTGGTGTAGGGAGCAAGAAATTCGTCCCTAGTGATATCCATAGGATTCATTGCTACAGCTTGATTTGGGGTATCTTTACTAGCAACTAGCTGTTCTTGCATCCATTGATCAAAAGCTTCCTGTGTCTCCACCACGACTTGGGTTTTCATTGCTCCATGATAGGGGCCACATAGTTCAGCACAAATTAATTCATAATCACCGGCTTTTCTGGGGGTGAAACGGAGATTTGTCTGTCTACCAGGAATGGCATCCTGTTTCATGCGAAATTCTGGGATCCAAAAGGCGTGGATGACATCATTAGCTGTCATGTTGATTTCTACGGTTTTGCCAATGGGGAGATGAAGTTCACCCGTGGTGACACCTGTTTCGGGATAGGTGAATAACCAAGCATATTGTAGCCCAGTGACATCAACAATTAATTGTGATGGAGAAGTTGTCTCTAGGTCTGAGAACTGTACAGGTGTGGCTGCTTTACCAGATATATGGTCTAGGGTGGCAGCCATGTCCGTACCTGGTCTCCTCATGGACTCTTCCATCACGGCAGAACCGTGACCACCATGGGGATCAAAGCCGCCAATGTTGGTATAGACATCAAAACTGTAAACAGAAATACCCAGAACGATAATTGCGGGGATCGCTGTCCAGAGTATTTCTAAGGGCACATTACCTTCAATTGGTGGTCCATCTTCATTGTCACCTGCCCGGCGACGATATTTGATAACAGAGTAAATTAAAACACATTCAACGATTAAAAATATGCCTGTGGAGACGGTAATCATCGCGTTGAATAGCCCATCTACTAGGGGTGCTTCATCGGAAGCTGCCGTAGGTAGAAGACCATGATTTTGACCGTACCAGAGACTCAGGAGAGTGAGGACAATGCCAATGAGTAATGTCCAGATTGCACTTGGAATTTTCACGGCTTATTTTTCGATGAGTTGACTACTTGATCTTAAAGTGACTTCAATTATGAAAGTGACTCCATTTACTAAGGTAGTGCAGCCTATTCGATATATTATCCGGTGGTCTGAAATCTTTATTAATTTTTTTGATTAAGATCACAATTGTGAGTACAAGAGAGATAAGTTGTACAACCTGTAAATAATAGATGACCTTTAGTAAAAAAATTTCAGGAAAATTTCCCAAAAATACCCTTAATTCCCATTGATTAATCATTTCCACCTGCAAAAAGCACAAAATCTTACAGCTAAAACTAGCTAAAGTGATCCAAAGTATAAGAGAAAGCTGATTTCGAGATTCTGACCTCTGGGTTAGGATGAGTAGAGATTGGTATTAACTCAAAATAGAAAATTTTCAACTCTTCAAGCACAAGCACCTCAGAAGGTATTGTTAATGAACCAATTTGTCCTAGAACAACAAAATGAAGCGGCTTCTATTGCACAACAGCCCCAGGATATGATTCGTCGCTTGGTGTGGAAAATATGCGTAGCCACCTTAATTTTGATGGCTATAGGCAGTGCCACCAGAGTGATGAATGCTGGTTTGGCCTGTCCTGATTGGCCTTTGTGCTATGGGGAATTAGTTCCAGCCAAGCAAATGAATCTCCAAGTGTTTTTGGAGTGGTTTCATCGCCTAGATGCAGCTTTAATTGGCTTGAGCGCGATCGCTCTGGGCAGCTTATCCTGGTGGTATCGTACTTCCTTACCCAAGTGGTTGCCTTGGGCATCTACATTTGCTCTATTTTTAATTGTCTTCCAAGGCATTTTAGGGGGACTAACTGTAACTGAATTGTTGCGGTTTGATATTGTTACCGCCCATTTGGGAACAGCACTACTATTTTTCACCACTTTGTTAGTTATCGGCACAGGTCTGACCCCCTATCAAGGAACGGGAACGGTGGGCAAGTTACCCTTAGTCGCTTTTACTGCTGCTGTTTTTGTCTATTTACAAAGTTTACTGGGTGCTTTAGTTGGTTCTCGCTGGGCCCTGCATCAATGTTTTGCCGGGGATCAACTTTGTAATGTCATGTATAGCCATATTTTTGGTTTAGTACCCCCAACTATCGCTACTTTGGCAGTTGTTTTTATGTCTTGGCGGACTCCCGCATTACATCCTGTGTTACGGAAATTGGCAAATATGGCCGGTGGTTTGTTGATTTTACAACTGTTATTGGGTGTAGCGACCTTCAAGTTACATCTACAAGTTGAACCTCTCACTGTTTCTCATCAAGCTATTGGTGCAACTTTACTCGGTACTTTGGTAGTGTTTACGGTTTTATCTACCCGGGATTGGTTAACTCATCGGGAAGTATCTGTCACCACTACAGCAAGTCATGGCGCAAACTAGACCAAGATTGACTAAATAATGGGAGTTTTCTATACAAGCCCTTCTTACTCCTGCCATAGCAGATTAGTTCTTGAAACATAAGGAAAAAGACCTCACATGATTGAGACTAATGTCTCGAGTCGTCACCACGACACATTTCTTCAAGTTGTTCAAAGTTACTACCAACTGACTAAACCCCGCATTATTCCTCTGCTGTTAATTACTACTGCTGGAAGTATGTGGATCGCCGCTAAGGGTGAGGTAGATCCCTGGTTGTTAATTATCACGATGGTTGGTGGCACTTTAGCAGCGGCCAGTGCCCAAACTATTAACTGTATCTATGACCGAGATATAGATTACGATATGGAGCGCACCCGCCACCGCCCCATGCCTTCGGGTAAGATACAGCCTCGTGATGCTTTGATTTTTGCGATCGCTCTGGCTGTTCTCTCTTTTACTCTCCTCACAGTTTTTGCCAATCTCCTGGCTGCCTTTTTAGCCTTCTCTGGTATCGTTTTCTATGTTTTAGTCTATACTCACTGGCTTAAACGCCATAGCACTCAAAATATCGTTATTGGTGGTGCTGCCGGGGCAATTCCTGCTTTGGTGGGTTGGGCGGCGGTGACAGATACTTTAAGTTGGGCTGCTTGGTTGATTTTTGCCATCGTCTTTTTGTGGACACCACCCCATTTCTGGGCTTTGGCTTTAATGATTCGTGATGATTACGCTAAGGTGGGAATACCGATGTTGCCTGTGGTGGCGGGTGATAAGGCAACTGTACGACAAATTTGGTTTTATACGGTAATTACTGTTACTGCCACAATCTTGTTGTTCTATCCCTTACACGCCAGTGGCATTGTTTACGCTGGTATTGCCTTAACTTTAGGTGGGGTATTTGTCCATAAGTCCTGGCGTTTGTTACAAAATCCTGAAGATAAGACCATAGCGCGGGAGTTATTTTTGTATTCCATTTCCTACATGATGCTGTTGTGTTTGGGTATGGTGGTAGATAGTTTACCTGTGACTCATCATTTACTGAGTACAGCACTGTATCACTTACACTTGTGAGCAACACCAAATAATCAGCCTTAAAAATGTCACACCCAGATCCCCGAATTCTTCAAGGAGTCGGGGATCTTATTAAATAATGTTACCGGAATATCACGTAAGTGCAAGGATTTTGGCATTTTGGGGCTCAGAAATCCAGAAATTTGGGGATAACAGATGGCCCAAACTCTTACCTATTCCCTATTCCCTCTTACCTACCCGAAGGACTTTCTCATCAAACCCTTATATAGTCCAATCCAGAAAGGTCGGCTTTAATGCCTAAATTATGTGATGATGGGCATACTTAGAAATTGATAACGGTGTGGTTAGGCATGGATTATCGGGATGCAGGTGTTGATATTGAAGCGGGTAGGGCTTTTGTAGATCAAATTCGTAATTTGGTTCACAGCACCTTTAGAAAAGAGGTTTTAGGAGGACTGGGTGGTTTTGGTGGTTGCTTTCAACTCCCCACAGGTTACAAAGAACCGGTTTTGGTTTCGGGAACAGATGGTGTGGGAACAAAACTGAAAATCGCTCACATTCTCAACCGTCATGATACTGTGGGTATAGATTTAGTGGCCATGTGCGTTAATGATGTCTTGACATCGGGTGCAGAACCACTGTTTTTTCTTGATTATGTGGCTACAGGTAAGCTAGATAAAGAACAATTAACTCAGGTAATCGCAGGAATAGCTACAGGTTGTAAATTAGCAGGTACGGCTTTATTAGGGGGAGAAACCGCAGAAATGCCCGGTTTTTACCAAGCGGGTGAATATGACTTGGCGGGTTTTTGCGTGGGAATTGTGGAAAAAAGCCGAATGCTGGATGGTTCTCAGGTGCAAATAGGAGATGTAGCTATTGGTTTAGCTAGTTCGGGTATCCATAGTAATGGTTTGAGTTTAGTACGAAAAATTATCAGCGATTGTGATCTGGCTTGGACTGATACTCCAGATTTATTAAATGGCGAATCTCTTGGTACAGCTTTCCTCACTCCTACTCGAATTTATGTAAAGTCTGTATTAGACTCATTGCGATCAGGTTTGTCAATTCATGGTATGGCACATATTACTGGAGGCGGTTTACCGGAGAATTTACCAAGATGTTTAAGCCCAGGTCAAGCTATTAAAATCATATCTAATAGTTGGACTATTCCCCCTCTATTCCATTGGTTAGCTACGACTGGTTCTGTAGGGGCAGAAGCTATGTATAATACTTTTAACATGGGTATTGGTTTTGTGTTATTAGTTCCACCCCACCAAGCGGAACAAGTAATTAGTCATTTTCAGTCCCAGGATATCTCTGCTAATGTCATCGGTGAAGTTATACCGGGTGCTGGTGAATTATTAGGTTTATGGTGACATATTTGAATAAATAATACAGAGATGTTCAATGGAACGTCTCTACAAAAAACTCTAAAATGCTGACTGGGTAAGGAAAATCAGGAATAATGATAGAGAACCCATACACAAACTTAAATATCTTTTGATGGAAGTAATTAAAAATACTCATCGCCATCAGCGTTAATATTTGCTAAGGTAGTTGTAATATATTGCAAAAATCCATTATGAAAATTGAGGAAACAACCGTATTTACCAGTTAGCGGTATTGATTATATCTCATTTATTCCCTGTGGTGTGTTGGTGTTTTGAGAAGAATGTAATTTTTACGTAGAGGGGTTATGGTTGTAAATTTTGTCCGGACTACTGTTGCCAAGGAACTACTTAAGCAAGTATTCCAACGCATTGATGCCCAAAGTTGTCCCAAGTTATTTAATTTTCATATGCACACGGTTCACTCCGATGGTAGGCTAGAACCGAGGGAGTTGATGAATCAGGCGATCGCAATTGGCTTAAAAGGTTTAGCAATTACCGATCATCATAGTGTTATTGGATACTGTGCTGCTCAATCGTGGTTAAAAGATTGGCAATGGAATAATCCAGGTATAGATGCTCCTTATCTGTGGACTGGAGTAGAAATTAATGCTAATCTTCTCAATACGGAAGTTCACATTTTGGCTTATGCTTTTGAGTCAGAACATCCCAGTATGAAGCCTTATTTACAAGAAATGCCCACTGTAGGCAAGGCATATCAAGCAAATAATGTGATTTCAGCGATCCATGAAGCGGGGGGACTAGCGGTATTGGCACATCCAGCTAGATATAGGCGATCGCATTTTGATCTAATTCCTGTAGCTGCGGATTATGGTATTGATGGTGTAGAAGCTTTTTACGCTTACAACAACCCCAAGCCATGGAAACCCAGTGTTGTAGAAACAGAAGAAGTACAACAATTAGCGGAGAAGTTTAATTTACTTAACACCTGTGGGACTGATACACATGGTGTAAGTTTGTTGCAACGGTTGTAAATCTCCATTTACTTTTTAACTCCTGGCTTACATAGCCTTCCATGTAACGTTTCTACACCTAAATTCATACTAGGACTTACGTAAGATGTAACTGAAAATATGACTCTTGCGTAGGGGTAATTCATGAGTTACCCCTACATTTATGCTGCTTTGCGTAAGTCCTGATAGTTTCAGCAACACCACAGCTTATTATCTAGATGGTTGCTGTTTCTGAACTAACAGAGGATTGTTGACGAATATTTTCAATCACAAAATTAATAGGACTATTAGGCCCTGTTACTAAACCCCGTCTTTGTGGTTTAACTTCACGAGTATTAACTAATTTCATTGACCATGTTTTCAAAACCTTAGCTAATATTAATTTCATTTCAAATTGGGCAAAAGCTGAACCAATACAACGTCTTGAACCTCCCCCAAAAGGAATAAATTCATAAGGTGAAAATTGTCTTTCTAAAAACCGTTCTGGCTTAAATTTTTCTGGTTCTGGATAAATATCTTCTCGTTGATGAGTTAAATAAATTGAACCCATGATAATTGTCCCTGGTTCAAGTTGATAACCACACAGAGAAATAGGTGTTTCTACCTTTCTAGGAAAAGTTAACATTCCTACGGGATAAATTCTTAATGTTTCATTACAAACAGCAGTTAAATATGGCAATTTAAACACAGTATTAGAATCGAAATTTTCTTCTAAACCATCCAATTCTGCCAATAACTTTTTTGCTATTTCTGGCAATTTATGAATCCAGTAAAAAGCCCAAGAAGTTGCCGTAGCTGTAGTTTCATGACCTGCGAATAATAAAGTCATCAATTCATCTCTTAATTCTGCGTCAGTCATAGATTGACCGTTTTCATCTTGGGCAGACATAAGTAAATTCAGGATATCCGTTCGCAGAGGATCAAAATTCTCCCTCCTTTCTCGAATTTCTTCATAAATAAGTTGCTCAGCTTCTTCCTGTTTCTTAATTTGTTGTTTCCAAATTTCCGAAATTCCCGCCATCTCCTTCAATTTAGGAAAATAGAGAAAAGCAACTCTCCAAGGACTACTACTTTGTTCTACAATTTCACAAAGTAAATCTCTCAATTTTTCAGACCTTTCTCCTTCATAAATACCAAAAACAGCTTCCATCATTACTTGAAGGGTAATTTCTTGGGCAACATTTCTAATATTAAAAGGTTGATTTTTTGGTTGTTTATTGATAGTCTTGGTGGTAATATCCTCAATTATGTCTGCATAATTTCGCATTCTTTCTCCATGAAAAGAAGGCATCATTAATTGCCGTTGACGTTGATGGGCTTTACCACTTAAACTAATGACAGAATTTTTACCAAGTAGATATTCAAAAATGCTATTCAAATCTCCTGGCGCTGTCAATTCTTTATGGTCATTACCTAACACCTGCTGCATAGCTTCAGGAGAATGAACAAATAGAATTGGTGGTAAATTACCCTGTAATTTTAGAGAAAAAATATCTCCATATTTTTTAGCGCATTCTTTCAGGTAACTCATCGGTCGGAAAATCCAGTTTAAAACTTGAATTTTTGGTGATACTTTGGGTCTTGGTAATATCTGCATAATTTACTCCTGTGATGATTATAGAATAACTCAATTTTAACTATAAGGCCTGGAGATTTGAATTTTGACAAGATTATAAAAAACCTAAATGGATGAAGTTTACCAATGCTAAACCGCCAGTATTATATGGATAATGACGCTGATTTAATGACGTGAAAGGAAATATAAGTAATTATGTAACATGACTATTTAACCTGCTGATGGTGATATTCGGAAAATGCCATTAACTATTAGATCCCAGAAAGATGTAAAATTTTGATTAAATTAAACTCCTAGCCAGTTTAGAGAAATTTCATTAAGGTATTCAGCATGACAGTAGTTAAGTCTTCCGCATCTTCCACAGTTCCGAATTTTTGCGAAGGTATTCAATATTTTGGGGAGGCATTGCCAGATTTTGCAACTTATGGTATAATCCCCGCCATAGAATCTGGAAAGGGAGCAGTAGCAAATCCTACAGATACAAGTGCAGTATATCAAACTTTACTAGCTGCTGATGCCCTACGCTACCTGACACTACAAATTACTGGTAGTAAAGCTTCTGGACACCCAGGTGGTTTTGCCAGTCAAGCTGAAGCCTATGCGGCTTTGGTCATGCTGGGGCATAAAAACATTATTACAGAAGTGGGACATCATGCTCCTGGTTTTTATAGTGCCATGTTTTTGGATCGTTCCTTAGAAGACATGGGCATTTCTACAGTACAACAATTGCGCGATCGCTTTCGGGAAAAACACGGACTATTAGGACACCTATCCGGCTATATTCCCGGTATTTTAGCACCTGCCGGACCTTTAGGACAAGGGCA
>JBJTTJ010000204.1:0-3382 GCA_046080125.1 Cuspidothrix sp. | reverse complement strand
ATAGGATTTATACTAGGACGTAAATTACCAGGAAGTGCTGCCATTTACATAGGTCAGTTTCTCTATTGGGTGGGAGTACCTATTGGTATTATTGGTTTTTTACTGCAAACAGACTTATCAGGACAAATTTGGATTGCACCGATAATAGCTCATTTGGCAATCTTTTTGGGGGCATTATTAGCTTGGTTAAGAATCAAAGTACAAGCCAACTTCACCACCTCAGTCCCCCAAAGAGCAACTCAAGGTAGTCTGATTCTAGCAGCAATGGTAGGTAATACAGGTTATCTGGGTTTTCCCATAACTTTAGCAATGGTAGGTAAAGAATATTTTGCCTGGGCTTTATTTTATGATATGTTAGGTTCACTCTTTGGTGCTTATGGTTTAGGTGTGGTTTTAGCTGCTAAATTCGGCAATCATATCCAAAATCGCATCCAAGTAGCAAAGGTAATTTTTATTAACCCCGCGCTGTGGAGTTTTGGATTTGGTTTACTGTTGCGTCAAGTCGCGCTTCCTGAGTCAGTAGTATTTTTGTTAGAAAAGTTGGCTTGGAGTACAGTAGCTTTATCCTTAATGTTAATTGGTATGAGACTTTCACAATTAAAATCTTGGACTAAATTACCACAAGCAGGAACTAGTATCTTCATTAAAATGGTACTAGTTCCCCTGATTTTAGGTAGTACCCTCTCCCTTTTTGGTGTCACTGGTAAAGCAGCGCAGGTGATAGTTTTGCAAATGGCCATGCCACCAGCCTTAGCTACACTGGTAATAGCAGAAACCTTTGATTTAGATCGTGATTTGGCTGTCACCGCTTTAGCAATGGGGATTATAGTCTTGTTATTTACACTCCCTCTTTGGTTATGGCTGTTTTGAAAATAAGTATCCTACCTGTACCTAATTCTGGGATGATATATTAAAAACAATTCTAATCGCTCAATGTCTAAAAATGTCAAAGCCGAATACTAAAGCCCAAAAAACCCAAATTATTGAAGTGCTAAAACAGGATTATTTTCCCATGATCCCTGAACTTGAGAGAAATTGGACACCAGAACAACATGATAAAAATCGTTTAAGTCGTTCTTTGGCTGCATTTGCGATCGCTAATCTTGCTGATCTTACTCCTTCTCAAGCTGCTCACTCGATTAAGCTGTACTGCATTTAATTTGTATAATTATAGCGGGCAGGATGCCCGCACCACAACATCTAGTTATATTAGGATTGTACAATTTAGCTGCGTAACAACTTATCAATGGAGGAGATGATAATGGTATTGATGCAGTTTATTTTGATCGAACTAATAACCGACTTTGGTTAATACAAGCTAAGGCGGGAAATGCTCCCAACATGGGAGATAATAAAAAATTTTGTGATGGAATTAGGGATCTTGTCCATAAACGGTTTCAAAAATTTAATTCCAGTTTTTCACGCTTACAGCATGATATTGAAGATGCTTTAGACAGAAATGGAGTCAAAATAGTTGGTTGTAATCTATATTTAGATGATAGTTTGGGAACTCATGTAGTTAATGATCTCAATCAATTAAAAGATGAACTCAATCAATTTGATTCGCGTTTTGAATGGCGAGATTTGAATTTTGAAAATATTTATCGCTGGTTGACAGCAAAACAAGAAAATGCACCTATTGAAGTTAAATTAACATTAGAAAAATGGCATTGTTTAGAACATAAACGTAGAGCTTTTTATGGATTAGTTAATGCTGCTGAACTAGCAGATTTATATAAACAGCATAATAAATTATTATTCGAGAGAAATATCCGTTATTATCTGGGTACACAAGATGTTAATGAAGCAATTGCTCAAACTGTTAAAGAACAACCATTAGAACTTTTTTATCTCAATAATGGATTAACTATCACTTGTACAAAGGTTATTTTACCACTTGGACATAAACAGGAATCAACTAAATTTACTTTAGAGGGTTTTTCCGTAGTCAATGGAGCGCAAACAGTGGGATCTATTGCATCTGTATTTAATGACAATGGTGCAATATCTCCCAATGCAAAATTATTAGTTACCATCATTGAAGTAGGCACACAATCAGATACTATAGGTATAGAAATTACCAAAGCGAGAAATACACAAAATACAGTCCGTGATATTTATTTTGCAGCATTAGATCCCAATCAGGAACGGTTGCGGCAAGAATGTATGGTATCAAATATTGTTTATCAATATCGTCCATCAGCAGATAAACAAGATGCTATTACCATTGAACAAGCTGCAATAGCACTTGCTTGTTTTAGTGGTAATGCTGAAATAATTGTTGCAGCTAAGAAAAACTTGAATCTTTTGTATAAGGATCATTATTCTACACTTTTTAGTAATGAACTTTCAGGAATTACACTTTGTCGCTATGTGCGTATATTTCAATATCTTGATCAGAGTTTTACATCTTATGCGGAGTCTTTGACAAATAAGCAGAAGATGTTTTATCGGCATGGTAGATTATTTATATTGAATATTTTATCAAGACGCTATAAATCTTTAATCAATAAACCGGAGGTTAATTTATCTCAAGATGATATGACTGAGCTTTCCAATGTTGGTATAGAACTTGCAGAGTTAATTTATACTCTCGCTGAATCTCAGTTTGCTAGTGATGAAAAAGGCTATCTTGCTATTTTTAGGAGTTTAACCGATGTTCAACAATTAACGAGTAAAGTAATGGAAGAATTAACTAACAGGGATACTTAATATAGACTGTAGGTTGGGTTGAGGAACGAAACCCAACACAATACCAGACAATTTCCGCCTAATGTTGGGTTTCACTTCGTTCAACCCAACCTACAAAATTTAACTATATAAATCTTAATTTAATTGTGAAAAAAATAATGATAAAAATTAACCAATGAGTTATAATTATAAAATATTAAGATTAACTTCTAAAATTTATTTTGCCATAAAAACAAAACCTAATTATGACTAAAAAACAGAGACTAGAATTAACATGGATAGGTAAAGAAATTCGCCCCAAGTTAGAACCGCGAATTTTATTAGAAGATGCTGAAAAATCTTATCATGCTACACATCGAGTCAGTGAAAATGATATTTTTGATAATCGCTTAATTTTTGGGGATAACTTGTTAGCCCTCAAGGCTTTAGAACAGGAATTTACAGGAAAAGTTAAATGTATTTTTATTGATCCTCCCTATAATACAGGTTCTGCTTTTGAACATTATGATGATGGAGTTGAACATTCTATCTGGCTTGGTTTAATGCGAGATCGTCTAGAAATTCTGCGTAATTTATTATCTGAAGATGGTTCTATTTGGATTACCATTGATGACAATGAAGCACATTATTTAAAAGTCATGTGTGATGAAATTTTTGGACGGGTGAATTTTGTGGCGAATGTAATTTGGCA
>JBJTTJ010000203.1:0-2063 GCA_046080125.1 Cuspidothrix sp. | reverse complement strand
TTTTGTCGTGATTGAGAAACCTCCCGATTAACCCCTAATGCTTGTCCATAATGTTTGGTAACATAAGTTTTAATTAAGCGCAATCTCACCGACAAATCTTTATCATCAGGGGGTAAAGTCCACAAACAATGAAAATGATCGGGTAATAAAACAAAAGCATCAATACAAAAAGGATATTTTTCCCTTACTTTTTCTATTGCTTCTCGAAGAGATTTTCTCCCTATATCAGTACAGAGCTAAGATTCTCTTTGATAAGTGACTTGTGTGATGAAATATGTACCGCCAGAAACATTAGGTCTTCTATAATTAGGCATTATGGAGTTAGTAGGGGTGAAATTAAATTATTTTTAAATTATTTATTGTATTCTCATATTGGTTTTGTAAAAACATTTCTCGCTAAAATATAATCAGAGAAACAGCAAAATGAGATTATGAACCTAGATACAATTCAACAAGATATTGCGTCTCTTCCTCCCGATGCACAACAAATCATAGTGGAACTCGTAGAAGTCCTGAAAAAACGCTACCTTCTGAATCAACAGGAATCTTCAGAAAATTCCTTGCCAGACTGGTCAGACTTTATTGGTTGCATAGAAGCTGAACCAGACCTCTCAAAAAACTATAAAAACTACTTAGATAGTGAACTTAATCAAAAATATGATCATAGTTGATACAGGCTTTTGGTTAGCTCTTGCCAATAAAAAAGATGCAGTTCATATAGCTGCCAAAAAACGATTTCAAGATTTAGCTAATCAGAAATTTATTACAACTTGGTGTGTCGTTACAGAAACTTGCTATCTATTACAAAAAAGAGTAGGAGTAGATGCTCCAAAAATCTTTATTAATAAAATTTCTACAGGAAAGCTGCAAATTTTTGATCTCAAACAACATCATTGCCAGCGTATTGAAGAATTGATGGAAAAATATAAAGATTTACCGATGGATTTAGCCGATGCTTCTCTCGTTATCCTAGCATAAGAATTAGGTCATGGTCAAATTTTATCGGTTGATTATCGAGACTTTAACACCTATCGCTGGAAAAATACAGAACCGTTTGATAACCTATTTCATGAGTTTTTATGACTTAGTGCGATCGCTGCGATCTCTTCTTTTCGAGCCAATCCTGTAGGGTGCGTTAATGGAATGTAAAGCACCTTTTTCTGTGGCATGATGAGTTCGATAATCTACAATCTACCTTCCGTGCCAACGAACAATTCTGAAATTCAGAACCAAGCAAGAAATATCTTGGATGCAATTGCGTTTACTCCCTTTGAGCAATGCCAACCCTTGAGCCAGGATTTTAGCGATATTCCTGATCGTCCGGGTATTTACGCAGTTAGGCATAGATATCAAGGATTGCTTTACATTGGTAAAACCAAAAGCTTACGAGGTCGTTTTAAAGGTGGACACAAGGCTTTTTTGTGGGCTTGGCTCGATCAATATAAAAGTGAAGATGTAAGAATTGCGGTGCAGATAATACCTTACTCGAAAAACCCTGCGTTATTATTAGGACTAGAGGCGATAATTTTGAGAGCGACTGAGCCACCATATAACGTTAAAATCCATATCGAGTCCTAACCCATGCAAGTGAAACCTTCGGAGCAAATTTCGTCCGATGATGCAGAGATTATTTTAAAACACTTACCAGACTGGATTCAAGATGCCCTGATTTCTCGTGCTAATGAAATTGATTATCCCGTTGAAGCAATTATTGAGATGGCGTTCACGTAGTGTCTCTGAAAGAGAATCGCCAGCTTTCTAGACACAGAAGCATTAAGTTTTGCCGACTGTAAGCCAGGGCGAGGTCAATAAGTCTAATAAACATCTTTGCAAAAAGCGATCGCTCTACTTCCTTTTCTTGTACTTCCTTAACTATTATTAAATGCGATACCTACAGGGAGGGAAGCGATCGCTAGTTGTGGTTTAAGTGCGATCGCTACTGATCAAAAATTTTGAATAGTTATGAAAATTGCTATATGTTATTATAATTACAAAAAAATCTTCTACTTAATAAATTTTCTTCTGTTTGAATACGATAAACACTATTACAATTTATAAAGCCA
>JBJTTJ010000202.1:0-52391 GCA_046080125.1 Cuspidothrix sp. | reverse complement strand
ATATCCATGAATTTATAGGGTTGAATGACAGGACAGTTATTTATACAAAGGCATTATAGCACATTCCCAGAGCAGATGGGTTAAAACTAAAAAATGCTACAATGTATAACATCCCTGAATATCATTTACATTTCTCTGGAGAAAATATTATGTTATCAACAGAACTTCAACAAGAATCTATGAAAACAAGAATTGAGAAAATAGTGACTATTTTGATGGAAGAACGTCCTTTATTTGAGGAAGAACTGAATGCAGAGGAAATGATTCAGGAATTATGTAATCTATTTCAGCAAAACTTACCTATTGATGAGTTTAATAGCATGGAATATCAGGAATTAAAAAAGCATTGTAGCGGAATTATGGTGTTAGAAGCAGTGGCGGGAACTTTAAATGAATTAACTCCCGAACAAATAGCAATTTTTGATGAAATGATTAAACGGAAATAAAAAACATTTTCTTAGATGATTTAGCAATTGTGGAAAAAGCAGCAGAAATTCATGCAAATCTCAGATTAAGAGGTTTACCAATCCAAACAGAAGATATTTTAATTGCTGCAACTGTTATCATTAAAGGGTTTATTTTGGTTTCTAATAATAGTGATTTATTAAGAATTGAGGAATTAAGTTTAGAGAATTGGTTACAAGAATGAGGTTAGTTGGGTTGAGGGAAAAAACCCAACATCAGAGTCAATAAACTTACATAAATTCTTGATATTTCACCAACAATTCAGGAATATAATCATAGCCATCCACACCAATGACAGCAATCATTTTCGGGCGATTTTGTTGCAGGAGTAATTGAAATTTATCTGCACCTATTTGTCCTCTAATTATTGTTAATAAAGCAGCAGGTTGTCGCCACTCTTCGGAAGCAATTTGTTCTAAAAGATACATTCCTAAACTACCAGTGTAAACTGCTTTTTCATAATTAGCCATGAGATAATGAGCTTCAGCTAAATAGGCTAAATTACGACCTTGTAAATACAAATCTCCAGAAACCTGGGCTGTTTTAAAGGCATTTTCTAAATATTTAATGGCTGTTGGGTATTGTTCAGTTACTAAATAACCAATACCTAAACTACTAAAACATAACGCTTGACTTTGCAAATCATTTAATTTTTCTGCTAGTTTTAATCCTTGTTCTAGATAGTTAATTGCAGATTCATAGACTTCAGATTGACTAATTTCATTTTGCTTTGCTTGCATTACTTCACTATAACCCAAGTTAACTAAGGCATTTGCTTCGCCTGTTTTATCTCCTATTTGCCTACTAAAAATTAATGCTCGTTGACTATAATTAATAGCTTCACTATAATTTTCTTGTTGCACATAAGTACGACTGACATGATTAAGATTGGCAATTTCACAGATTTTATCCCCAGCATTTCTAGCTATTTCTAAAGCTTGTTGATGGAAATTAAGAGAGCGCTCATATTTACCCAAATTACGCTGGGAATACCCCAATAATGTTAAAATTCGGGCTTTTTCTTGCGTACCTTCGGCAGAACGCAAGGGAGCATCTAAATAATCCAAAGCATCCCGTAAATAACTACCAGAAAATGAGGCAAAAATCCCTCCATAAAGAGGAAAATAAGGACGTTGGGCAAAGGTTCGCAAAATTTGCAGCATAATTTGCGCTGCACCATTGCTATAAATTACTGCTTGATTTTGAAAAACGCTGGCTAATTGACTCCAAATTACCGCAAAGGTTAAAAATGTGGAAATGGATAATTTAGGACTTGCTTGAATATCATAAACTTGTTCATCAAACCAACCAATTAAACCTCTTTGTAAATACTGTAAAACTATGATTAATTCTACCCAATTACTTAAGCTCATACTCTGATATTTATGGGCAAATTCCAAAGCTGATTGTTCTAGTGCTAGGGTATGAAAAAATGCTTGGGGAACTTGACTATTTACAACTTTAGCCCAACTTGCCCAAGGACCATCTTCTCCAGGAACACCACCAAATCCTAGAGAGTTTTTTTGTTCATATATCCAATTTAGTAAGTTTGGTTGGAGTTTTTGCCATGCAACTATACCGCGATTGATTCCCTCAGAAATTTGTTGAAAATCTTCATTAGCACTAGCAAACTGTTGTAAAGACTTGGCTAATTGTTGAAGTTGGGATAAATTTAGAGAATACTTTTGATTAGGATCTATAGCTCGCAATAAAGCTATTAAACGTTCATCTGAACTAACTGTGGTAATTTTTCGCACAGACAAAGCTATGATTTCATTAGCTTTATTTTGCTCTTGCCAGCGTTGCCATTGGGTTTGGATAGTTTTAGCAGCGCGTAAACTACGGGTAGCTTTGGCCTTTTTCAGTTCATCCGTTTCCGAGTCTAGCTGAGATTGTATAGTATTTAAGCGATCGCTCAAAACTAACTCAAACACCTCCCCAGTCCCGGAAGTAATACCCTTAAGTAACATTTGATAAACCTGCTCTACAGAACTAATTTTGCCCTTGAGAGTGGTTTCGATAATATCGTTAATTAAAGCGAGATAATGGTCGCTCAATGGTAAAGAGTCTGACACTTTAGTTAATAGAGAACATGACAACAATTTTAATTGTAGCTTTTAAGTTTTTTCTGCCACCCTCCAAAACTCAATCCCCGTTTTGCGTTATGAGTAGTCAAATAACTATAAACAAATTGAGAGAAAATCAATGGGTCGTCCCTCGACATTAACCTTTGACCGTGGCACATTAATTTTACACCCACCACCACGCAGTAAAACCTGGATAGACTACGCAACCTGGGATGATAGAATTGAAAAATTCCGTATTCCTGCCATGAGATACCGTCCCTTAGTGGAAGCACTCCAAGCAGAAGCAACAGATTTTATTGATGAAGCGAAGGCCTTTTATTCGTTGGAGTTGGTATCTACCCTAGAAATGACACCCTATCCCCACCAAAATGAAGCGTTAGCGGCTTGGAAATTGGCTCGACGACAGGGAGTAGTTGTCCTACCAACGGCGGCGGGAAAGACCTATTTAGCCCAAATGGCGATGCAAGCTACACCACGCACCACCTTGATTGTAGTCCCCACCTTGGACCTAATGCACCAGTGGTATGCTCACTTGGTGGCCGCTTTTCCTGATGAAGAAGTGGGATTACTGGGAGGAGGTTCGCGGGACAGAACAGCCATTTTAGTCGCTACCTATGATAGTGCGGCAATTCACGCGGAGAGTTTAGGTAATAAATATGGCTTGATAATTTTCGATGAGTGCCACCATTTACCTACTGATTTTAACAGAGTTATTGCCGAATATGCGATCGCCCCCTATCGCTTAGGACTTTCCGCCACCCCAGAACGCACAGACGGAAAACATACAGAATTAAATATTCTCATTGGTAAAGAAGTATATCGTAAATTCGCTGAAGATTTAGCAGGTAAAGCTTTAGCAAATCATGAAATTGTGCAAATTAAAGTTAAATTATCCCAACTAGAACGGGAAAAATACAATCAGTTAATTCAAACTCGCAATGATTTTTTAAAGCAATCAAAAATTTCTTTAGGAAGTCTCCAAGGTTGGCAAATGTTTGTACAAATGAGTGGGCGTTCTCAACCTGGACGTAGAGCAATGTTAGCACATCGTCAAGCTAAAGAAATCGCCTTGGGAACAGATGGCAAAATTCGGGTACTTCTAGATTTATTAGCCACCCATTATCCCGAAAGAATTTTAATTTTTACAGCTGATAATGCCACGGTTTACCGCATCTCTCAAGACTTATTAATTCCCGCAATTACCCATCAAACACCAGTTAAGGAAAGACATGATATCTTAACTAAATTTAAAGACGGTGAATACAATACCCTAGTTGCTTCCAATGTCTTAAATGAAGGTATAGATGTCCCCGCAGCTACCATTGCCATTATCTTATCAGGAACAGGTTCAACCAGAGAATATATTCAACGTTTAGGCAGAGTATTACGTAAGGGTAACATAGCTAATAAACAAGCAATTTTATATGAAGTTATCGCCGAAGATACCAGCGAAGAAGGAACTTCCACAAGACGCAGAGGAGAAAATAAAACTCCAGAAGAAAAACCCAAAAAAGCCAATTTGCAAGTTATTTATAGTAGGGAAAATAAAAGCGATTTAAAAGTAGCAGAACAATTAGAAATCAACTATTCAACCGAAAAGAAAGATGTTACCAACAGACCTACTGATACACCGACAAAACGGCGAAGAAATTATTCCCAAAAGACTGAAAATTGATCAAAAACATTTGAGTTTAGCCACTGACTTAATTAATTTTTTTCAGGAAGCAGTCGGTAAAACTCAAGGATTATTAGAACGTCAATTAGCCGACTTTGAAGGACATACCACAGATTACCGCATGAAACGGGGTTTAACCTATATTCTCAAAAGTAGTTTTTGTACCTTTGAAATAGTTAGCCCCCTTGAACCATCCATGTTAAGAGCAAAAGTATTTGCATTAGCAGCAAAATCCGGTTCTAATCAGGAATCAACCGATATAATTTTAAATAAAATTGCCAACGATTTAAGTCAACAACTCAACCAAGAAGTTTTACCAAATCAAATCCGTAATGGACTTTACGCCGATTTATCAGAAAATAAAATTTTAACAGCTTTTGATGCCCCTAAACCAGAAGATGTGTTACATCGTTATAACTTATCTCAAATCCAAGGAGTTTTTTATAAAGCTAGTCAATTAGTATTAAATGCTCATCGCAATGTTCCCGGAGAATATAAACTTTTATTTCGTTACTTAAAGCTATTTCAATTAATGGCTTATATTGAAGGTGATGCCGATCATGGATTTACAATTACCGTAGATGGACCGACAAGTTTATTTAATCCCAGCACCCGTTATGGTTTAGCCATAGCCAAATTAATTCCCGCCTTACTTCATGTCACAAAATGGAGTTTATCCGCCACTTTACAAACCCGTGATTTTTACACAAACGAATGGAGAACAGGACGTTTCACCCTTAATTCTGAGTGTGGATTAGTTTCCCATTATCCTCCAGGAAAGCCCTATGATAGTATGTTAGAAGAATCATTTGCTAGTAAATGGGATGCTTTAAAAAGTGGTTGGTTTTTAGAAAGAGAAGTAGATTTAATTCCCATACCTGGCAGTGTAATGATTCCCGATTTTCGCCTAGTTAATCCCGACGGACGGACATTTTTATTAGAAATAGTCGGTTATTGGCGACCAGAATATTTACAAAAGAAATTCGCTCAAGTCAGACGCGCAAATTGTGATAATTTAATTTTAGCAATTTCCGAAAGATTGAACCTAGAAAAAGCCGGCATAAAACTAGATAATGTACCTGCAAAAATAATTTGGTTCAAAGAAAAACTATTACCAAAATCAGTATTAGCAGCCATAGAATAATACCATTTCCCAATAAAAATGAAGTACAAAATCATCTGCGTCCATCTGCGTTCTTATAATCATCGTTTCTACCTTACTTGAGTGGTAATTGCTATATATCATCACAAGCGAGGAGGGGTTTTTCTATTTTACTCAACCGAAAACCGCTATAAATCATATCAATTGTATGTAAAACTCAACATTAAACTTCATTACGAAATAAGAACCCAGGCAAAAAACATGATACCTTCCGATCTAGTCTAGTAAATTAATTCAACAAACTTCAGAAAGGAGAACACAGTGGCAATGGAATCTCATGCACTAACGAGCTCAACTGTAGATAATCAAGATATAAGTGAATATGTAGCTCATTTACAGTTGCACATGACACTGCAAGCTCGCAACCTGGTTCCAACCCTCAAGCAGACAGTAGAAGATAGTCGTCAGCAATTACTTCATCAAACCCAAGCTGACTTTGAAAAATTTGCTTCGCGTCAAGTTTTATGATTTAAGAGCATTTTTGCGATAATTCACATAGAATAAAGCCAGATATTGTGGTTTTAGCCCCAAAGCCAGAACCACAATATTTTGCATTTGATACCCAAACCTTCTCAAACCCTTTTGCCTGTTGTCTGCCTACACAAATGATTTTACGAATCACATCGGAGGCCTAGATTTTTTTAAGTATTTAGTTAAGAAAATCACTCTTTAGAAGCAAGACTTAGAAGCAAAAAGCGGCTAAAATAATCGTAGCATTGGGTTTCATAACATCACCAATCGCATTTTCTAGAGCTTAAATCGTGGCTTGAATCAACATGAATTCACTACTCCCTCAAAACCTCAGCGTAATTATCCGGCCGGTTCAACATAGGGACTTGGACGAAATCGAACGCCTAACTCAAGAATCCCTATCCCATCTTTCCCCCCAACAAGCCGGCAAGACCATGCAACAAATGCACTGGTTACGACGCTGGTATGGATTACTCAAATTTTTAAGTTGGTTTCCTAACCCCTTACAGTATCGCTTTTGGGGTTACGTCGCCCAACAGGGACGCATCCTCTTGGGTATGATTCAAATATCACCATTTAACCGTACCCGCAGCACTTGGCGAATTGATAAGGTAATGTTAGCAGGTAGTGGCGATCGCATGGGAGTAGGATCTCAATTACTGCGTCATTGCTTTGAGTCCATCTTAGAAGCGCGGACTTGGATATTAGAAGTTAATATCAATGATGTTGATGCCCTAGCACT
The DNA here is from genome assembly GCA_046080125.1 of Cuspidothrix sp. Classification (GTDB taxonomy): domain Bacteria; phylum Cyanobacteriota; class Cyanobacteriia; order Cyanobacteriales; family Nostocaceae; genus Cuspidothrix. The sequence continues at coordinate 45,789 of JBJTTJ010000202.1, read as the reverse complement.
GTATCGCCACAACGGCTTTCAACGTCTGGCAGAAATGACATATTGGGAAATTAATCCCCAGTTATTAGCCGAATTAATCCAAACTGAGCCAGATTTACCCAATCTCCTCCCAGTTAGTAACGCTGACGCTCAATTGCTCTATCAATTAGATACAGCATCCATGCCACCCCTAGTGCGTCAAGTCTTTGACCGTCACACCCACGACTTTAAAACCACTTTCTTTGGCGCTATTAGCGATGCAGTCAAACAGTGGATAACAAAAATCGAAGTTGTCAGCGGTTATGTCTTTGAACCCCAACGCAAAGCCGCCATCGGGTATTTTCAGATTCAACTTGACCGCACAGGAGAAAATCCCCACGTAGCCACACTCACGGTTCATCCTGCCTATACTTGGCTATATCCTGAACTGTTGTCTCAATTAGCCCGCATCGCCCAAGATTTTCCCCAACAATCACTACAACTAGCCTCCTGCGACTATCAACCCGAACGAGAAGAATATTTAGAACGTACCGGCGCGAAACGCATACAACATACCCTAATCATGTCCCGTTCCGTTTGGCATAAACTCCGAGAATCTAAATTTGTCTCCCTGGACGGCATTCAATGGCAAGAAATGTTACAGGGTCTGCAACCAGCCCGGAAACCCATCCCTGGCGGAATGTCTTGGTTACAAGAACGCCATCAGATACAGCAACCCGCTAACAATATAGATCTAGCTTCTCCCTCAGAACCCATGTCCGATGAACCACAGGAGCAACCATAGCATGATCTCTGATACTCCTAAATCATTTCTTTCTGCCCTGGGTGTTGATGTTGGTCGTAAACGTATCGGTTTAGCTGGTTGTGACGGGACTGGCTTAATCGCCACAGGTATCACTACAATTGAGCGTAAGTCTTTTGTAGAAGATGTGGAAAAAATTCAACAAATAGTCAATAACCGACAAGTACAAATTTTAATTGTCGGTTTACCATACAATATGGATGGTTCTTTGGGTTTTCAAGCCCGTCATGTCCAAAAATTCGCCAATAGATTGGCAAAAGCTCTACAACTGCCTTTAGAATACATGGATGAACGCTTAACCTCCTTCCAAGCAGAACAACTATTAATCGGAGAAAACCTCTCCCCATCCAGAAATAAAGGTTTAATTGACCGCAAGGCCGCAGCTCTGATTTTACAACAATGGTTAGATATGCGGCGAACTTAGGTACATAGACCAGTAACATTTACTGATGAGTGGTACCCTTTAACATGATATTCTAAAAACTATTGCTTGTATCTCTCAATTTATGGTTGACATCGGCTGTCATTTAACGGTTCAATGATTTCCATATTTAAGAGCATTATTTAAAGTTAGATAATTCAGCTATGTTTTCCTCTCCATTCCCTGAAGATAATGATCACGCTTCCGAAAGTTCTCTGATTTTGACAGATGAACTAAAACGAACTTTAGAATGTTACATTGAGCACACCCTCTCAGTAGATGGACAAAAATATGTCCTTCTGTTACCTGTGGATGCACCCATAGAAATTTTCGCTTGGGAAACTGATGGCGAAGAAGAAGAGGCAGTTTTAGTCGAAGATGATGAGGTCATCGAAGAAATTTTTAGCACTGCTCAAGCAGTTCTTTCTGAACAAAATCTCGTTCTCAAGAATACTGCTTATGCCTTGACTGTCGCAGGTGATTTACCTCCTGAAGATGAATCAAAATTATTCACTTTAGAAATCGAAGATGAAGAAAACGGTTTAGAACCAGAACAACTGCTGGAAATTGCCACTTTCTACCATCAAGAACAGGAGTATGCTATTTATACTCCCCTCGATCCTTTGCTGTTTTTTGCCAGAATTACTACAACAGGTGAACCCGAATTACTTTCTCCTGAAGAGTTTCGTCAATTTCAACCCCTGTTAGAAGAACATCTGTTTAACGAAGTTGAGTAATCGCTAACTTGCTCTGAGGGTAGTCGAAGGGTTGGCAATTGGTAACTTGGTAATTGGTAATTTAATTAATTACTGTTGCCTTTTGCCTTATCAGTTGTAAGTATAATTATCTATCTCAATCAACCTATTGATTGTAAACTCGTTAATAATTGAGAAATTCCTTGTGCTTTCAACAACTGCAAATAAGTCTGATTGAACTTGAGTGAAGTGATATAAAATCAAATTTATTATAAAGGAAAATGCCTAGATTAACACCTGTTTCTTGGAATAATTTGGTAAAACGTTTACATGAATTAGGGTTTGGAAGACCTTATACTGGAGGGAAACATCCACAAATCCGACGTGGTGATATAACTGTAATTATTCCTAATCCTCATGAGGGTGATATTAGTGTAGGTTTGTTATCAAGGTTACTACGACAAGCAGGTGTTTATTAACAAGATAAACTTAATTATACATAACTATGACCCGCAATCATCTATTACAGCCTGATTTAATTTTACCAGGTTCAATCTTGACTTTAACACCAGATTTAATCCAACAATATGGGCTTAAAGGTCTAGTATTGGATGTAGATGAAACCTTAGTACCAATTACGGCGGGTTCGACTTTTCCAGAACTGCAAGGATGGGTAGAAGCAATTCGTGACTCTACAGCATTATGGTTAGTGAGTAATAATTTAAGTGAAGCCAGAATTGGTAGAATTGCCCGGTCTTTAGATTTACCTTACTACTTAGGTGCGGCTAAACCCTCCCGTAAGAAAATTAGGGCGGCATTACAACAAATGAATTTACCAGCCCATCAAGTGGGAATGGTGGGCGATCGCTTGTTTACAGATGTATTAGCAGGTAATCGTTTAGGAATGTTTACAATTTTGGTTGAGCCAATCATCCATCCTGATTTTACAGACCTGCGTACCCACCCCATCCGTAACATTGAAGTTTGGATCTCGGAAATACTAGGAGCATCTATTACCGGCAAGAGGTAAGGGCATCCCTCCTGCTATATTGTGTTTTTTTGTATAGTTAAGGATACAAAAATTTACAAACCTTGATAATTCGTGAAAAAAATAAACCTAAAGAAATAATTAAGGAATTGTATAATTTATGAAAAATGAGAGATTATTAACTTTAATAACATCAGGGTCAGCCAAAAAAGACCCTAGCGGATAACACATAATTATAAACTCATACAGCGCCAACCTTCACAATAGAGGGATTGGCGCTGTATAATTTTTTGGAAGTATAGCAGGTAACTGTTGACAACTGACCACTGACCACTGACCACTGACCACTGACCACTGACTAATGAGCAAAACAATTGTTATTAAAATCGGTACTTCCAGTCTTACCCAACCAGAAACAGGACAATTAGCCCTTTCTAGCATTGCTACTTTGGCGGAAACTCTCTCTGATTTGCGAAGACAGGGGCATCGAGTGATTTTAGTTTCCTCCGGTGCTGTAGGGGTAGGTTGTGCGCGGTTAGGTTTAACTGAACGTCCTCAAGCCATAGCCTTAAAACAGGCTGTGGCAGCAGTTGGTCAAGGGCGATTAATGCGTATATATGATGATTTATTTACTAGTTTACAACAACCTATTGCCCAAGTATTATTAACTAGAGCAGATCTGGTACAACGTAGCCGCTATCTGAATGTCAATAACACTTTTCAAGAATTGCTTAGTTTGGGAGTAATTCCTGTGGTCAATGAAAATGATACAGTGGCAGTAGAGGAATTAAAATTTGGGGATAATGATACGCTCTCGGCCTTAGTTGCTAGTCTAGTAGAAGCCGACTGGTTATTTTTGCTCACCGATGTTGATAGATTATATTCAGCCGATCCCCGTTCCGTACCAGATGCTAAACCCATTAGTATAGTTAGCAGTATACAAGAACTGACAGAATTACAAGTTCAAACCAGTGGACAAGGTTCTCAATGGGGAACTGGGGGGATGATGACGAAAATATCTGCGGCCAGAATTGCGATCGCTGCTGGCATCCGCACAGTCATTACCCAAGGCCGATTTCCCCTCAACATTGCCAAAATTATTCAAGGAGAACTCATCGGTACACACTTTTTACCCCAACCAGAACCAACTTCAGCCCGGAAACGTTGGATAGCCTACGGTTTGATCCCTGGGGGAAAATTATATTTAGATGCAGGAGCAATCACCGCCATTACCAAAGGAGGAAAATCCTTATTAGCAGCAGGTATTAAAGCCGTAGAAGGGAAATTTGACAATCAAGAAGCGGTAAAACTATATGATACCAATAATCATGAAATTGCTAGAGGACTGGTAAATTATAGTAGTAACGAATTACAAAAAATTTGCGGCCGACATTCACGAGAGATCCCGTCCATCTTAGGCTATGAAGGAGTAGATACCGTAATTCACCGAGATAATTTAGTCTTAATTTGAATGTAAAAATCCACAGATTAAAGAGTGAGGAATTTCTAGGGGCAACCCCCATCTTTACCTGTCCAAGAATCATATTTCAGCATGATTATCAAATGAATAATAAAGATAATCCTGACATCTGAATTACATTACCCATTACCCATTACCAAATTGTGAATCTACTGCGTTTAATCCCAATTTTCGATAATTCCGTTTCTACATGGGCTTTAGAAGCCAGATTATTACGTTGGCTAACATTAATATGGATGTTTATTGGTTTAATCATACTCTTTTCTGCATCCTATCCAGTTGCAGATGAACGTCATGGTGATGGATTATATTATTTCAAACGTCAAATTCTCTGGGTGATAGTTTCTTTAATTATCTTCAATATCATTGTTAATTTACCACTGCGGAAAATTTTAGGAGTATCTCATTGGTTTTTAATATTGTTCCTGATGTTAATTTTTGTTACCTTAATCCCAGGACTAGGAAAAAAAGCTTTTGACGCAGCCAGATGGATCGCCATTGGACCAATTCCCATTCAACCATCAGAGCTAATTAAACCATTTTTAGTCCTGCAAAGTGCAACACTTTTTGGCAAGTGGGAAAAACTATCTTGGGAAATGCGTTTATCTTGGTTAGGTATTTTTGGTCTGGTTCTTTTAGGAATTTTGGCACAACCTAATTTAAGCACCACAGCACTGTGTGGCATGACAATTTGGTTTATTGCCTTAGCCGCAGGACTACCCTATAAATATCTAGGAGGAACAGCCATTAGTGGTACAATATTAGCCTTACTAAGTATTACTATCAGAGAATATCAACGTAAACGTATTATGTCCTTTATCAACCCTTGGACTGATGCTACAGGAGATGGTTATCAATTAGTACAAAGTTTATTAGCTGTGGGTTCAGGTCAAACTTGGGGATCTGGGTTTGGACTTTCTCAACAAAAATTATTTTATTTACCAATTCAAGATACTGATTTTATCTTTGCAATTTTTTCTGAAGAATTTGGTTTTGTGGGAGGTATTGTACTCTTACTCATGTTAGCCCTATTTGCCAGTTTAGGATTAATTATTGCCCTCAAATCCAAAAACCTCACATCCCAATTAGTCGCCATTGGTGTGGTCGTTATTATGATTGGCCAATCCATATTACATATTGGTGTCACCACAGGTGCACTACCAACTACAGGTTTACCCTTACCCATGTTTAGTTATGGTGGTAATTCCATGATTGCTAGTTTAATATCTTCAGCTTTATTAATTCGAGTAGCCCGGGAAAGCAGCGAAGCAGAAGTAGTTCCATTACGGAAAATACCACCTCTAAATCGGACAAAAAGAGGATAAGTTATAGGTATATCTCATTCAACTGCATAGCGTTATATAATCCTTCAAAAATATTCACAAATGACAACTACAACCCAGTATTTACAAACATTTCCAACACAAGTTTGGACTTGGCGAAATTACAAAATTCAATATACGGTCATGGGCACAGGCCAACCTTTGGTACTAATTCACGGTTTTGGTGCTTCCATTGGTCACTGGCGCAAAAATATTCCTATTTTGGCTAATGCTGGTTATCAAGTCTTTGCTTTAGATTTGTTGGGATTTGGTGGTTCTGATAAAGCAGAGATAGACTATAGCATGGAAGTGTGGGCAGAACTATTGAAGGATTTTTACAATGCACATATTCACAAACCTGCGATATTTATTGGTAATTCTATTGGCGCACTTTTAAGTTTAATTGTGTTGACAGAATACCCTGAAATTGCGGCTGGAGGTGTGTTAATTAATTCTGCCGGTGGTTTAAGTCACCGTCCCCATGAATTGAATCCCGTTTTGCGAGTTTTCATGGCTACATTTAATAAATTAGTCGCTAACCCCATCACAGGTAAATTTGTTTTTAACCGCATTCGCCAAAAATCACAAATTCGTCGCACATTATATCAAGTATACCGCGATCGCCAGGCGGTGACAAATGAACTTGTAGATTTACTTTATACCCCATCCTGTCACCCCGGAGCGCAACAAGTTTTTGCATCTATTCTCACCGCACCTCCAGGTCCCAGTCCAGAGGAATTATTACCCAACCTGCAATTTCCATTGTTGGTCCTTTGGGGTGCAGAAGACCCCTGGACACCTATCACCGGGGCAAATATCTATACAGCAGCAAAGGAAAATGGTAAGGATATCAAAATAGTTCCTATTCCCGGTGCTGGCCATTGTCCCCATGATGAAGTTCCCGATGTTGTCAATAGTGAAATTATTAATTGGTTAGGACAACTAAATGTATATGGTTGATTTTAACTAATTGTGTGGGTTGGGTCAATCCAACCTACATAATTATCTTTTGAGATCATTAAGCTGTTATGCCTTTAACTTGAATAATTAATACAAGCAAGATGCTTGTGCTACTGTAACTTCAGGTCTTTTGATTATACAGTTTAGCTGCACATCAGCTTATTCTTCACTTTCTGTATAAAAATCCGGTAAATTTTGGACTTGTAACCGCCTAGAAACACGACGATATTTTTTACTTTCTAACTTAGGTTCATAATGATTTTGACCTTTACCTTTAGATTTTAATTTTAATGTGGATTCAGGGTCAGCTTGTTGTTTTAAATTAGTTTGATATGCGATGGCATCATCTAAAAATTCTAAATAATGTTCATATCTCTCCCAGTCATGACCTACTATACAACCAGGTTCATCTCGATGTAAACAATCACTAAATCGGCAATTTCCGGCTTCTAACCGACTTCTAACTTCGGGAAAATAATAGATTAATTCCTCAGCACTACAATGCAAATCAGGTTGATTAAAACCCGGAGTATCGGCCAACAAACCACCACTAGGAATTTCAAATAATTCGACATGACGGGTAGTATGACGACCACGGGATAATTTACCGGAAACTTCCCCTACACGCAGGTTAGCATCGGGAATTAACACATTAATTAAACTCGATTTCCCAACACCAGAAGGACCAGCAATCACCGTAATTTTATCGTTTAAATACGCGCCAATTTGGGGAATATTCAGATGATTTTGCACACTGATAAAAATTGGCGGATAACCCCAATTATAAAGGCGATCGCTAATTTCCTGTTGTTCCTGTCGAGTAATTAAATCACATTTATTTAAACATAACAGCACGTCTACACCCGTATATTCTGCCTTAATCAAAAACCTACTTAATTGGTAAGGTTCTAGGGGTGGATCTGCTACAGCAAAAACCAAGAGAATTTGATTAACATTAGCGATCGCCGGTCTGTCTAACTCAGTATTCCGAGGTAAAACCTCCGATATCGCCCCCCGTTCCCCAGTCCAGTCTGGTTCTGCCACAATCACGCGATCTCCAACCATTACCTGCTGGCCAATTTTCTTCAACCTTGTTCTGCGAGTACACAGGAGAATATCATTCCTTCTTCCCTCTTCATTCTCACCCCCTTCTACCGCATCCATTTGGACACGATAAAAATTGGCCTGTACAGCTAACACCGTACCCAATAACTGTTGAGTAGAAACACTTTCCTCTTTCATTTAAGCAACAATCGGACGGCGGACAACCAAAGCAAAATAGGTAGAAAAGTCCGTAATTTTTTCCACACAATAGCCAGCCATGGTCAAACTATCAGGAACCTGTTCTATGGGTTCACCCGGATCTAACCAGACCTCCAATAAACCTCCCGGTGGCATTTTTTCCAAAAATAGTTTTGTCCGCACAAAATTAATCGGGCAGGGTGTCCCACGTAAATCAAGTTGAGCGTCAGGGTTTAACACAGAAGACCCACTCATGATTTAAACAAGCCTCCCAAGAACCCTTCCAACCCACCTTTACCGGTTTTATCACCCTTAATTTTAGCCAGTTTCTCCAGTAATTCCCTCTCCTCTGGAGCAATCTTAGTAGGAATATCAATTAACACCGTCAGCATATGATCACCACGACTAACAGGATTACCTAAACGGGGCACACCACGGTTTTCTAACTTCATCACCGTATTTGGTTGCGTACCTGAAGGAATCATCAACTCCACTAGGCCATCTACAGTATTTACCTCTAAACGGCAACCTAAAATGGCCTGGAGGTAGCTAATTTTAATTTCCGAAATAATGTTAATCCCATCCCGGTGGAATTCCTCATCCTCATTGACAAACAGGTAAACATATAAATCACCTGGAGGTCCACCCCGTTGACCCGCATCCCCTTCTTGGGAAACACGTAATCTTGTCCCATTGTCTACACCGGCAGGAACATTAATTTTTAGCTTCTTGGTAACTTGATTTGCCCCTTTACCATCACAAGCATCACACTTATCCTCTACCACCGTTCCTGTGCCATCACAGGTGGGACAAGTGGAAACTTGGGTAAAACTACCAAATGGGGTTCTTGTTACCCGTCTGACCTGACCTGAACCACTGCAAGTGCTACAAGTGCGGGGACGAGTACCTGGTTTAGCTCCTGAACCACTACAAACTTCGCAGGTTTCTAAATGGGAAATGCGAATTTCCTTTTCACCCCCAAATATCGCTTCTCGAAAATCTAATTTCAGGTCTAGACGCAGGTCATCACCTCGCACCGGTCCACTGCGCCGTCTTTGCTGGGTTTGTCCACCCATGCCACCACCGCCAGCAAAGCCACTGAAAATGCTCTCAAAAATATCGGCAAAACCACCCATATCCCCCATATCTTGGAACCCAGCACCAGCGGCCGCGGCTCCTGATACACCAGCTTCACCAAAGCGGTCATAACGAGCCCGAACTTCTGGCTCTGATAGCACTTCATAGGCGCGGTTAATTTCTTTAAATCGCTCCTCTGCCCCAGTTTCTTTGTTAACATCCGGGTGATACTTTCGGGCTAGGCGGCGATAGGCCTGTTTAATCTCTTCTTTGTCGGCATCACGAGCGACACCCAGGGTTTCATAATAGTCTCGAGCCATATAGTAAGGTTAAGAATTATAATGATTAGTCTCCTAATTATTGTGCTATTTCGGTGTGGAAAAACCCACCCGTTGATTATAGGGACTAGCCGTACCATTAAATGTGGAAAACCCGCCATATACTTTTGCGTATATCTATGATATGGCAGTTGCTAGTAAAGTGCCGGGAAATATTTTTTGCTATTGTGGCCTACCTCTACTTCAGTTTGTATCTCATGGATGTGCCCTCTGCTTACCAATATAATTGGTAGATGTTATGATAATCTTGGTAAAGATATACTGAGTGTCAATTCCATGAATAACAATTTCTCTAGGACTGGTTTGTCAATCAAGGACAAAAAACTACTACTCTTAATTACTACGGCTTTGGCTACTTTACTCCTAGCAATTGGCTTACCCAGTCTTACTTCTGCCTCTTTTGTAGCACAATCACGCACAAGTTTACTTGTATCTGCTGCCTCTAGTTTAAAAGAATCCCTAGAAGAAATTAAACCCCTTTACCAACAAAGTAGATCAAACGTTAATATTAGTTATAATTTCGGATCTTCTGGTGCATTGCAACAACAAATTGAACAAGGTGCGCCAACGGATATTTTCATCTCTGCGGCAAAAAAACAAGTAGATGCCCTGGAACAAAAAGGACTTTTAGTTACGGGAACTCGGAATATCATTGCTAAAAATCGTTTGGTTTTGGTAGTACCTAAAAATTCTGTTGGTGTCACTAGTTTCTACAGTCTTAAAGATGCCAAGGTGAAAAAAATTGCCCTTGGTGAACCCAGAAGTGTACCCGCAGGACAATATGCCCAACAAGTATTAGAACAATTGAAAATCTGGCAGCAGGTAAAATCAAAACTGGTTTTCGCTAATAATGTACGTCAAGTTTTAACATCTGTAGAAACTGGTAATGCTGATGCAGGTTTGGTTTATACAACTGATGCTAAAATCTCTAATCGGGTAAAAGTTGTAGTGACAGCAGATGAAAAATATCATGCTCCGATTATTTATCCCTTAGTAGTTATTAAACGCAGTAAAAATGTTGATGCTGCTAAGGATTTCTCTCAGTTTTTATCTACCGATAAAGCTAAAGCTGTATTCAAAAAATACGGTTTTATTCCCTCTTAGTGCTTTTTATTTCCACTCCTATTTCCGTGGCTATATTTCTGGTTCTATTGTTTCATGTTTACCAATTTTCACTTGTTCTAATAAACCCGACATCCAAGGTAAAGCTAGAAAAATTCCCGCTAAAACTAGGAGAAATATGGAAAGTCCAAAAAGTTGATCTGGGGGAATTTCTAAGACACCACGTAAAATTATTTCTCGTAATGCGGAAACAATGGTAATTTCTACGGCCGCACCTACTGATATACTCCGTTCTTGAAGATAATCAACTAATAATCGGAATAGTTCTACTAAGATCAAAATGAACAAAATATCAGATGTTACCTGCCGTATATTTAGGGGATGTAAAAAAGACAAAAACATATCTCCTAACCGGAGAACCATGACACAAAATAAACTTAGGCACAGGGAAATCACAATAATATCCTGAAAAAGTTCTAGGTTACGGACAATTCTATCTCGTTTAACCCAATTATTAACTTCTGTAAATATCCACTCAGGCATAGTTGTTTACCAAGGATAGATCAATCTATTTTAATAATCAACCATGAAATAAATTTTAATAAAGTGAATAGAGAACAGGAATTAATTTCCTAACGTCAGGGAAGACAAATATAAGATGCGTAATGGCTAATTATGGCTTGGTTATATTCTCAAATAAAGCTAAAAATGTACATTCCCATACTAAACGGGGTTGGGCATAACAAAGTAAATTTTTACGAGTTTTCTCTAGTTCTTGAATAATTTGCGGTTGATGTATTTGTTGCCAATAGTATTGTTGTAAATAATCAATTAACCATAATTGAGCTTCGGTATCTAATTCTTTATCAATTTTCTTGCCTAATTCTAAAGCTTGTCGGTAGGATGTAGGTGTTTTTTTTATCTGTGCTATAAATTCCTCAGAAATATTTTGCAATTGTTGGTAAGATGCGATCGCACTTCCAGGACTGCCAGCAGCTATATTTAAAACTTCTTGATGTTCCAATATATCTGCATTTCCTGTTTGGGTTAATACCTGAGTCATTGCGGCCTGATCTAAACGATAAAAGGGAATTTTTTGACACCGGGATACTAAGGTGGCTAATACAGATTCCGGTGAAGGGGCAATTAAAATTAATGTCGCTTTTCCAGGTTCTTCTAAGGTTTTTAATAAGGCATTAGCCGCAGATTCAGCCATGGTTTCTGCTTGTTCTAAAACTATGACATTACGGTTTGCTTCTAAGGGTGGACGAGATAAAAATTGAGTAATTTCTCGAATTTGTTCTAGTCGAATTACCGGCGGTGCTTTCCGTTTAACCCCTTTTTCTGCTGCTTCTGCTGGGGTGAGTCTTTGTCCTTGATATTGATAAGTTGGTTCTACCCACAATAAGGCGGGATGATTTCTCTGACGAATACGATTGTGTAAAATCGGCATTTGATCTGCTCTGACAGAACTGGAAAACAGTAATTCAATAAAACATTTTGCTGCTAAACTTCTACCAATACCATCTGTACCAATAAACATATATGCCGGTGCAACTCGTTTTTGTTTCACAGATTGAGTTAATAATTCTACCGCTTGTTGTTGTCCGATTAATGACGAAAACATATTCTAACTCTAGAACAAAAGGAGATATTCTTTATTCTCTTACCATATCAAATCAAAACAGGCGTTTCTCTAAAATTTCCTGTATGGTCTTTTGCACAACATCCTCACTATCATTGCCATCTACTCGCACGATTCTGGATGGATTAAATATAGCTAATTCTCTATATCCCTCTTGTACTCGACGATGGAAATCTATTGTTTCCTGTTCGATGCGATCTAATTTCCCTTGTCCGCGTTTGCGAGATAACCCTACCTCTACATCTACATCTAACCAAATAGTTATATCACTTGTTAAACCCCCAGTCGCAATCTGATTGAGATTATTAATTAGACTCATATTTAAACCCCTGCCATAACCTTGATAAGCAATGGTAGAATCTGTATAGCGATCGCATAAAATATATTTTCCCATAGCTAAATTCGGTTTTAATTCCTCTTCAATATGTTGCGCCCTATCCGCAGCATACAATAATAGTTCCGTAACTTCTCCCATGGTTTTATTTGCTGACTTCTCCAATAATAAAGCCCGTAAATCCTTTCCTATCTCTGTCCCCCCCGGTTCACAAGTCAAAATTACTGAGATATTTGAACTTTCTAACCACTGGAAACACTTTTGCATCTGAGTCGTTTTACCAGATCCCTCTACCCCTTCAAAAACAATTAATTTACCATTCATCTTTCAGCAGTTTTGCTAATACTAATTTTTCACTTTTCCCTATCTATGTAAACTTTATCATCAAAAGCCATCAAAAGAGGCAATTTCATTAATACATATCAAATCCCTCTCACAACTCAAAGAAGAGTCCTATATTATGTATTTTGTAACTACGTTCGACATTTCTAGGTAAAAGGGGGACATCCAAAAGGAGAATTTAGAAGTCGTCTTCAAGAAGTGCTAAATACCATTGATAATGAGGAAGAGACGGGCTAAGTTCCAATCTCCTAACCCCCAAACATCCTGTAATTGACGCGATATGTAAGGGTTTAGGAGTGCTAAACCCCTTAACGGGTGACAAGTTACATACCACTTCTTTGTTAGTTTGTCAATAGTAAATCTTTACTATCTCCCAAATTAGATCATTTTTATGGCTAAAATTGTTGAAGGAATAGCTATTAATTTTGTAAAGTTTTGTATCAGATTGAGAAATTTATTTCTGAAACTATTGTAAATAAAGGGTTGTAGATTAATATTCTTTACAAAATCAAAAATTGACAACAATAACCCAACTTTGAAATTCTCAGAAATTATAGCAAATCGCTGAAAGTATAGCAACCCCGTTTATAAATAGAAAAAATTCTCAATTAATTCTTAAAAAAATCTAAAGGCAAATTGCTAAAAGTTATGAATATTAAAAGTATTATTGATTTTATATAAGTTAAGTTTATAATACAGCTATTATGAAACTATAAATAGCATCTACGATAAAAAGCGTACTATAAGATTATAATTGTGCGATCGCTCGTAGCGAAATGACGGAAATATCCGGTAAGCGCAAAGCTCAATAGCTTGTACTACTAAATATCTTGACAATCTTAAAATGTAAAGAGTAGCATAGGATTGTAGGTAAGTAACAACAATATTAATTTTTGAGTTTAAAACTAAGGGAAAATCAGTTCAGCTAACAGCAATAGATGAGACAATTAGGACAGCACAACTCATTAGCAATAGCCCTGTTAAAAATGTTGAAGATACATTGTAAGTAAGTGACACCAAAGAATCAAAAATGTGTAAAAAAAGTAAAATCACAAAAGGAAGATTATGATGAGCGATCGTGATTACACCTTAATTATTGATAAAAGCGGCAGTATGTCCACACCCGATCAAGCTGGAGGGAGAAGCAGATGGGATATAGCCCAGGAATCTACCATTGCCCTGGCTAGAAAATGCGAACAGTTTGATCCTGATGGGATTACAGTTTACGTTTTTTCTGGTAAATTCAAACGTTACGATGATGTGACATCTGCCAAAGTCGCCCAAATATTTCAGGAAAATGACCCAGCAGGGACTACAAACTTAGCCGGAGTCCTCCAGGATGCTCTCAATAATTATTTTCAGCGCAAAGCTACAGGAAAAACTAAACCAAATGGCGAAACAATTTTAGTCGTTACTGATGGTGAACCTGATGATCGCAAAGCCGTATTTGAGATTATCATTCGTGCTACCCAACAAATGGAGAAAGATGAGGAACTAGGGATTTCCATGATTCAAGTCGGTAGTGACCCTCAAGCTACCAAATTTCTTAAAGCCCTAGATGATCAATTGCAAAGTGTCGGGGCTAAATTTGATATTTGCGATACCATCACATTAGATGATTTAGAAGACATGAGTTTGGCAGATGTTTTAATGAATGCCATCACTGATTAATTAAGAGAAACTACTAAAATCAGGAGAAGTTAGTCATGCTAGAAAACCGTGATTACACCTTAATTATTGATAAAAGCGGTAGCATGGCTACCCCAGATCAAAAAGGTGGTAGAAGTAGATGGCAAGCAGCACAAGAATCAACTTTAGCCTTAGCTGGAAAATGTGAACAGTTTGACCCAGATGGGATTACAATTTATTTATTTTCTGGCAGATTTAAACGTTATGATAATGTTACATCTAGCAAAGTTGTCCAAATATTTCAGGAAAATGAACCCTCTGGAAGTACAGATTTAGCAGGAGTGTTGAAAGACGCTATTGATAATTATCTGCAACGTAAAACCTCCGGCACAACTAAACCCAATGGAGAAACAATTTTAGTAGTTACTGATGGTGAACCAGATGATCGTAAAGCTGTGATGAAGGTAATTATTGAAGCTTCCCGTCGTTTGGACAGAGATGAGGAATTAGCTATTTCCTTTATTCAAGTTGGCACCGATCCTCAAGCTACCCGCTTTTTGAAAATTTTGGATGATGAGATCCAAAGTGCAGGCGCTAAATTTGATATTTGTGATACTGTCACAATGGATGCTATGGAAGATATGAGTTTATCAGAAGTTCTCCTAAATGCCATTAATGATTAGCAACCTAGGGACGAATTAAAAATCTAGGATTTACGCAAGATGGCGAAGCTAACTCTTGTCTGGAGGTAATTCATGAAACCCTACTTTCCCCCTCTTTTGCGTAAGTCCTAAAATTAACGATTAAAAATTTAAAAAGTGTATCTCTTGTTAAGTAGAAATATATTATCAGGATTGCAAATATGGATGCTATTGATAAGTTGCTGGCCGAAATTAAAACTGAATATAAAGAACCGCAAGAGAACCCAAAAATGGATTTACCTGTAACTAAAGCAGATGTATTAATAGATAATTTATTATCAGATGTGCAAGGAGAGGTAGCAGAAAATAAAATTTCAGATGTTCAATATCAGTCCACATCATACTATCATTTACCACCAATTGAGTTTATACATTCACCTGCTAATAAGTCAGATGTATTCATAGATAATCTATTAGCAGATGTTAAAGCTGATATAGCTGAACAAGAAGCAATTGAACACCAACGAAAACAAGAAGAATTAGTACAGGAGAAAATTCGCCAAGAGAAAATTAAAAATGAACAAAGAAAAGCCTTAGAAAAACCCGCGAAAGAATGGTTAACTCAATTAGACCCGTTATCATCAGAAGGACTATGGTTTGAAAGATTTGCTGAAAGTTATCCTGATAAATTAGCAGCCGCAATTGATTATTTACAAACTAATTTCTAAGAGGTTGTTTGCAAAGTATTAAAATCTATAGGACTGCTATTTGAATTTTGGTAGAGACAACTCATCAATTGTCTCCACCTTCTTCTATTGTAATGCTGTTCTTAATGCCGGATATGGAAATAAATTTTTAAATCCAGCTAACCGTTCTTGTAATGGTTCTGGGGCAGTATTCCAAAGACTTTCATAGTAGAAAAAAGCTACGCCAAGATCCCTCTGTTGGGCAGCACGAACTTGAGTGTAAATCTGTTGCATAGAAACAGGTTTAGTTCTTAAACCTGCCATAATGCCTATACCAGTAGGAATTATTTGTTTGACTTCTCTGATTTCTGGACGGGAAAGTTTGGCAGTAAAATGATCTAAATCCTCTCGGTATACTTGTACTATTAACTCATCTACTATATTTAATCTCACCCAATTTAACCAATCTTGAAGTTGAAATTTGTAGGAAAAATCATAGTAGTTAGGAGAGACAGAAAAAATTAGTTTGGGTTTTATTTGCTTAACTGTTTGGTTGAGTCTGACCATAAATTCTGTAATTTTATTTGCACGCCAATTTACCCATGCTGGATCTTGGGGATCTCTGGGGGGATTGTTTGTGGTTTCCTTTTTATACAAGGCAACTGTATATTTATCATAACCAAATTCATAGGGTAAACTGGTATGATCATCAAATTGAATGCCATCAAGATCATATTTATTAGTAAGTTCTACGACTAAATCACTAATAAATTGTTGTACTTGGGGATGAAATGGATTTAACCATTTAACTTCACCGGCAGCACCGACAGATGTTTGACTACCATCCTGTTTACTTGTGAACCATTCTGGTTTATTGATGGCTAATTCCGAAGTGGGAGGTGCCATGAATCCAAATTCAAACCAAGGAATGACGAGTAAATTTTGATCGTGTGCTTGGTCAATTAAGTCCTCAAGGATATCATGACCTTCTAAGCCTTGAAATACAAAAGGCTGAATTTGTAACTTCTTAGCGACATTACTTGCATACATCACATATCCAGAATTCCAAACTACAGGATAGATAGTATTAAAATTGAGTTGTCTTAGTTTGGTGACAGCTTCTTGAACTTTAGTTTTATCTTTAAGAACGTCCAGATCATTATTTGTCATCCACACCCCACGAATTTCTTGACGTGGTACTTGGGCGTTAATAGGTGTGAAGCTATTTCCCCAGAAAACTGTGCATAAGGAAATTAAAAACAAAGGCAGAAATAACTGTTTAAATAGTTTCTGGGAAACCAAATTAGGTAAATTGCGATTCATGTTAACTTGATGATACTTTAATAAAATTGATATGTTTGACGTATTTGATGAAAACTAATGCCTGTTTTTGAATGTTTTTTATACTATAGCAGATTGCCTATCTGTGAAGTACAAACTGGAGAACCAAAATCCAAACAGTAAATGGTGTTTCACTTCCTGCCTTCTGCTATATATAGCATTTTTTAGATTAGTTAAGTAAATATAGAAATCCATTGATAAGCAGAATTTTTATGTTATGACGGTATGCAGTTGAATGGGATACAAATCAGTAATTTAGGAAGTATTCTGTGAAATGATGATAAATATACCATATAATAGTGTAGAAATATATAGAATCTTGTCCAAATATCCATGACATTGCTGTTTAAAATGCCAAGTTCTTACACTTCTACCTCCATGCAATTATCTGTATTGCCGAAACTCTGTCAACCTTTAAAGATTATCGCCTTGGGAGATAGCTTAGTATATGGATACGGAGACCCAGAAAAAGGCGGTTGGGTAGAACAACTACGACGGTGGTGGATGTTACCGGATAGCGTGGGTCATGTGCTTTACAATTTAGGAGTTAGGGGCGATCGCACGCAGCAAGTTAACCAACGACTAGGAGTAGAATTTCGTCACCGGGGGGAAATCCGTAATCGTGTTCCTGACTTGATTATTTTATCTGTCGGTGTCAACGATACACCCCGGTTAAGAAGTACAACTGGTAGGAATTACACGGATTTTAGTAAATTTGAATTAGAAATCGCCACATTACTAGATGAGGCACAACAACTTTGTCCGGTTCTGTTCGTGGGGATGATTCCGGTAGATGAGAGTAAAATGCCTTTCCTTGATTGTTTATTTTACAATCATGCCGACCAATACCGCTACAAAGAAGCAACACGACAAGCCTGTGAACAAAGACAAATTCCCTATTTAGATATTTTTGATCAATGGATGCAACGCAGTCAAGCTTGGAGAAGCGATCGCATGACCAAGGACGGACTACACCCCAATACCCTTGGTTATCAAGACCTCTTGGAAGCTGTACTTAACTGGACAGCATTGTCCCCATATCATTGTCAGGCTGACTATGGGGCACAATTACAGCAAGAGTCACCCAGTCATACCAATTAAAAATTAACAATTGAGGCAATCACAAGGTTTAACCTTTTTGTAAAGCCTTGGCCGTCCCCCCGGTGGAGGTTTGTCAGTTTTGTGTTATAACCCTGTTGTGAAAATGAAATCCAACCAAAACCACTCTATGGAACCAGATAAGCTGGCACGATTGAAAGAGTACGGTGAATTTATCCTCCGCAAAATTGACTCAGTACCCCAACATCCTTCCCAGGAGGAAGATTGGGTTCCCACTAGCCTTGATGATTGTTTATTGCGGTTACAAGAGGCAGCCCAAAAAACTGTAGAGTTAGCAACTTCCCCGGTGAAAATTGGCATTATGGGAGAGTTTAGCAGTGGCAAAAGTTTACTGCTAGGAAGTCTCATTGGTTATGCAGACGCTTTACCTGTGAGTGAAAATCCAACTACGGGTAATGTGACTGCGATTCATATTCAACCACAGGATAGTTTTGCCACTACCCAAGTAGATGATTACAGAGTAGAATACTTATCCCATGAAGGAGTGAATGAGTGCTTGCACTTCATGCTAAAAGAGGCAAACCGTCGCGCTACTGTTGCCGGGGTGACACCCTTACCAGTTGCTAAAATTAAAACCGGTAAAGATATTACTATTTGGTGTGAGGAAGTTTGGAAAAGTTCCAATAATTTAGAATTGCGTTATTTAGTGCGGGAGTTGATGTCATTTTTGCGAGCTTATCAAGCCTATGGTGAGACTCTATGCGGTCGCTGTTACCAAATTGATGCTACTACCGCCCATGAGGGTTTACAACTGGCAGAAATGCCCATGGCCATTCAATCTCTTAAATTTGAGGATTTACCGCCAGCCCATATTCGTCTACCAAATGCACCACAAAAATTAGCAACCCAATTATTACAAAACAGTTTTCCCTTAATTCGGCGTGTTGATATTGAAGTAAAAATATCACGGGAAATATGGGATGTGACAGGGGCAGAAGAATTTGTTTTGTTAGATTTTCCCGGTTTGGGTGCTGCTAATTCGGGAACTAGGGACGCGTTTTTATCATTGCGAGAATTGGCAGAAGTACAAACAATTCTAGTCTTACTTAATGGTAAATCACCAGGGAGCGATCGCGCTAATAAAATTTTCACAATGATGCAGCAACAACGTCCCGGACAAGACCTTAAAGATCTAATCCTTGTCGGTGTGGGACGTTTTGATCAATTGCCTTTAGAAAGTGAAGGTGGAGAAAGGGAACTAGATTTATTAATCAATAATCAATCTCATTCTCAACCCTTACAAACAGATACGGTTTTCCAAAAATTGAAAGTCCTCAAAACCATTATTGACGGGGCAGAAGCATTCACTTCTCAAAAAGACAGAATTGTTCTATTATCACCACTACTAGGATTAGCTGAATTAGCTAAACGGTCTAGCCAAGTTAAAGCCGGTTCTGAGGAATTTCTCGCCAATTTAGATTATCCTGATTATCTGGAACGACCCAAAAAATTACAGCAGAAATGGGGTAATTTAAGTGAAGCTTTATTAGCAGCAGATGGCAGAAATCAACTAGGCAGACAACTAGGTTATTTTGCCCAAGATGGTGGTATTAGTAAATTGAGAGAATTGATTCAAACTCATGTCGCTAATCACGGATTAAAGCAATTATATGAAGATACCCGTCGGTCTGCCGATGTCATCCGTCAACAACAAGAATACTTGCAAGAAATTATTGCTGAAATCCATGAACAAGGCATACCCGCAGTTGATACACCAGCTTTACTAGAATTGAGATCAGCTATAGAAAGTTTAGATAAAATCTACAGGAACTTTCAGAAAAATTTAGGTAAAGAACAACTAAAAGATCGGCGGGGAGTTATAGTTAGTGATGTCATTAAAGATGAACTAACTTTAAAGATTTTAAATTGGAGTCAGTGGACATTACTATTTAATAAAATTCAAAATGGGACAATTACCTTAGTAGAATTTAAAGGTGCAGCCGGGAAATTATTTGATCGAGGAAATCGGGTGAATACCTCCATACCAACAAAGAGTGATGACTTTTATCCAGTCTTTGAAAAAACAATTAAAGAACTGGAGAATTTTGCGAGCGATCGCATTCGTCAAGCTGTGATAGACTTATTAAACTCCTTAGCACATCAAGTTACCTTAGAACGGGAAAAACTGCAAACAATTCTCCAGCCAGAAGTCGAACAGGAAATAGAATCAAAATTTGGACCAGAAGAAGCAGACCTATTTTATAAACTATTACTAGGATGTGATCCTCGCCAATGGAAAGAAGCTATTATTGACGAAATAGATACCCACAATCGAACTATCAATCCAGAAAATATCTTCCCCCTAGCTAGACAAGACAAAAAACACAGCGTAGGACAGATTTTTGATTGGTCTCCCGAAAGAACTCAAAACTCATCCAGAAACACCAATCATCAGCTTTTCGTCTTACGACTCCGAGATGAAATTATAGCCAGTGCTAGTCTTCATCTAGTACAATATGTCAGCGAAATCAATCAACAGGTAAATATAGAAATCAATGGCATTTTAGATCAAATTATCCCCAGCTTACAAAACCTTTCCAAACAAGAAGCATTATTAAGATATATTGCTGCCACAGACTCACAAGGAGAACTTGCTATCCCTGCTTGGCTAGAAATTTTAGGAGACATTGCCACTATCAAACTGAATAATTCAGTTATAGCTAAGTCATGAACTGGTTTTTTTAACCGCAAAATATCTCTCAAATCCTCATTTTTCCCTAACCTCTATGGTTTCTTATTCCATGAATCGTAAGTCATAATTCAATCAATTGAGGAGAATGCACTACCTGATTAATTATTAACCAACAAAAAGGAAAATCAAAATGCCTGTGGAAATTCAACTTCTACCTAGCTTTAAATTAGGGATGAAAGAAAACTCACAGTTGCATCTACCCACCATTCAAATTGTCCCTATTAACAGTAATATTCCTCATGTTGCTAGAATTACCTGCATAGTCAGAGGTACACCTTATGAATTATCAGCAAAAATTCAAAACAGCTATAGACAATTCCATTCAGCCACACCCAAACAAATTACTAGCATTTGTCAATTAGGACAAGATATATGTCAATTAGATTCACCTTTAATCACAATAGTTGATTGTACTTTAAAGGTGATGATTGAATATTTTGACTCTGATACAACAGGAAACCCGGATTTATCCATATCTAAACATATATCCGCCGAATCCGACCTTTGGTTTATACCCGATTTAGAACAATCATCAAATCTACCTTCAGAAACTCATACAGTCATGAATACTTCCCAATTTGACAACTATCTCAACAATTTAAACAATTTAAGTCAACAACTCAGTGAAAAACTCAACGAAAAACAAAGAAAAAGATTTCCGGGTTGGTTAGCTTTAGATTTTGGTACTTCTAACTCGACAGTAACTCTTTTCGACCCCATAGAAGTTCCCATCGCTGAAGTTTTACCCAGAGAACAAGAACTGAGATTAAGAGAACGCATGGCTGAATGGTTAAATTCTGCCTCAGATTTAGCTTTACCAGATGTTAGCCCCGGTGAGTGGGATAAATTCTTAGCAGACATTAGTAAGAACTTAGAAATAGAATCACATCAACTAAGTGAAATTTTTGAAAGTGATAACAAAGAATTATTTTTAGAAGCAATTCGCCAAATTGAATTATGTTTAGGTACAAGTGATAGATTTCGGCGGGCTGTTAGTAAAAAACTTTATGCTATCTATCATGAAGTTTTCCGCGTTCCCACATTAGAATCACAAAATTTAATTCCCGTAGTTCTAGATATTGACCGCCGTGATACGGAAATTCCCAGTGAAATGGAAGTATCCCAATTAATCCCCCTAAAACTACGCATGGGTAGAGATGCAAGAGATAATAGAAAAAAAGCCATAGCCCAAGGAACAACTGCTTCAGTTAAAGAAATTATTAGCAGATTTCACCACTCACCCAAACGCTATTTTGGACAAGATCGATCTTTCCCAATTATCTTAGAAGAAGATGAAGAAAATATTCAAGTTAATCGTCTCATTCAAGCAGCTTGGGCAGAATTAATTGAATTAACAGAAGATTACCGTCAACAGGCTAGACGCAGATTTTCTGAAGGCGATTTTTTAACAGCAGTTGTTACCTATCCCACCGTTGCACCTCCCTTAGTTCGCAAAGAAATTAAGCAATTAGTCCAAGAATTAGGCATTGATGATGTACAAACTGCCTATGACGAAGCCGTTTCTGTAGCTATCTTTTTCCTGTGGCGAGAATTTGGCGGAAACCTGAATATTGGCATTGAATCTTTTAAAACTCGTTGCCGTCAAAATGGTAATAAATGGTCACAAAATGTCCTAGTTTTAGATATTGGTGGCGGTACAACCGACTTAGCTTTAATTGAACTAACTCTAGAAGATAAAACCCCACTTTTTACAGATCGTGAAGATAGAGGTTTGGGCGGACGCTACTACAAACTTACCCCTAAATTATTAGGTTCTTCAGGACATTTACAATTAGGTGGTGAATTAATTACCTTACGAATTTTCCGCCTATTAAAAGTCGCTATTTCTGACTTTCTTCTCACCGCAGTTACTACAGGTGACATCGAAAGCGATAAATTAGAAGACTTAATTAACTCTGAATTAAACGAACGTTTTTTAGAAGACGGAAAATTTAAAACTGGTAGTTTATTAAAATGTATAGATAAAGAAAATCCCGAAGGTGACGTTGCCTTTAAAGATGCTTTAGATACAGCCGAAAAAGTCTTACCAACTCGTTGGCAACAAGCACCTCAACGCCTCCAAACCTTTTACACCTTATGGGATCACGCTGAAGTCGCTAAACTCAAATTAGGACAAAAAGCAGACAGTTCTTTATTGACCTTCACTTTAAACGAACAACAAATTAGCGAACTCCTCGCCCAAAGTACAATTAAATTTCAGGTTAGAAGTTCTGAGTCCATTTCTTTAACTATAGATCATCACCAATTTGAACAAGCTGCCAATCCTTCCATTAAAGAAGCAATTGGCATTGCTAAAGGCTTAATGGAAAGTCGTTTAAGTTCAGAAACTAATCAAAAAGTAGACTGGTTGATTCTCTCTGGCAAAACTTGCAGTCTGGATCTGGTTCAACAACAAATTTATGAAGAATTTAGTCAATCACCTTATTTTGTTTGGAATCCTGAACGAATTACATTTGTTTTAGAATTTACCAAGCTTGCTACTTCCGCCGGTGCTTGTTATGCCGAAAAATTGCGTCGTTTTCGATTTGATCCTGAAGAATCTAAAAATCTCCTACGCAAAGGCGCGAATCAATTAGAAATTGATGTGAAAAACCTGTTTTATTATCTTCCTTGTAACTTCAAACGTAAAACCCAAAGTAATGAACCATTAGCCATTTTTAATGCAGGACAAGAACTATATCAACTTGCACCTTGGGATACTGTGGCTAAGGTGCGGACACCTTGGCAGGGTATACAATTAACTAATATTATCCATCGTCAAGATTATGAAAACGGAACTTTTCGCCTCTGGGGCAGTTTCGACGGTAAAATCCTGATGGATAAGTTGGCCATGGAAGAACAGGAATTTTTGAGAAAAATTAAAGTCCAATTTGAAATAGATCAGGCTTTACAATTTAGTGTGCTACTATGTCGTGGTAATCCTCATTATTTAATAGATGTGGCTGGTATTGATATTAATTCGGTCATATCTGAAAATACTGAAAAAACCTTATTTAGTGATGGAAATTTAAAATGGAATATTGCTGTGGAAAATCATCAACATAACTTAAATGATGGTGATATTGCTGTGAATGTTTTAGAATCCGCTACGGTTGATCAACCCCATGCTTATCATTTAGTATTTGCAGTTGATAATGGTGATAGTAAATTAATGGCAACATTTCATTATTTACAGGATGGTGTTAAAGAACCAGGAACAGGATTAATTAGTAAACCTTTGCCACCTTTTCCCCAAAGTGGTCAACATACCTTCTATATTTATCAAACTGACAGTGATACAAATAGGAAAAAATGGATACGTATTGGTACACTCGACAGACCAGATATGATCACGGATTACCCCTGTCAATATCATGTAACTCTTGATAATAAAGGTGTATTAAGAATACACGCCGGTGCTGTTCCCTATTGGACATCCAGTAATCAAGAATGTCTAGTACAAGAAGGATGTGTTTATCGCACAGAATTGGAATTACAACCCAATGAAGTTGATAAAGAACGTGATCCTTTTTGCGGTATTCATTAAGTTCAATATCTCTGACTTCTTCGAGAAGTCGGAGATCTAAAATCTTTGATGTTCATCCTGATAAAATTATGGAACATTTACATAAATTACTAACTACACAAAACTCAGAATTAGCTAAAATATTGCGCTTCCATTTATATGGATTAGCTGCAAGTTTAACTAAAGCAAATCAGGAATATCCACGTGATACGGGAATTAAGGTTAGTGAAGCATTTCTGCAAGAAATTTATCAATTATTAGAACCTGGATTAGTCAAAGATCCCCTTCAAGAAGTCAGGAAACTCAAAGAAGATAGGTTAACAAATGAACTAAAATTATTAAAATTAAAAGATGCTTTTAATGACGATCCTGAATTAAAGTTTTATCTTGGCAATTCTCATATTCAAAGTCAAACAGATGGGGAAATATGGAATGAAATTCATAGGAAACTATTACGAGTTCCTGAAGATATAGCTACATCTTGGCGAGATAAAGCTTTGAATTTTACACAAAAAATAGGTGCGATCGCAGATGATAATTATCTTGAACAATTACCATTTATCCGCGATGAAATTATTTATCCTGGGTTAAATGGGACAGTAAAAACAAAAGGACTAGGTTTATCTCAAACAGCTTTACTAAATTCGGGAATTGCCGAAACTTATGTTTCTGAAAATTTACATTTAATTGCCGGATTTTTACTTTTATATATTAAGTTTATAGAGATAGATTCAGACTTATATCATGCTTTAAAAAGTGTTTTTAGCTTTGATGTGGTTTCTTTACATTCTAAATCAGAACAACGTCATCAATATATTGATGCATTAAGCGATCGCTTTCACCGCCTTCAAAAATCCGAGGATAATACTGATACGATTCTCAATTTATGTGCCTGGATAGACATGGATGAAGCCATTCACTCCCTAGTATTTATTCCCCCTGCTGAACGTTATTCTTGGTGGGGAAAATTACAAAAAGAATCTCGTCTTCTCCTCAGAAAAGCTGCTGATAAAGCAGTTAAAGCAGGTAATGAGGTTAGATTAAAACAATTATCAGGACTGTATGCCGATGTTTGTGAATTTTCCAAAGATGACTTACAATTAGACTGTGGAGGGAATCCCGGTGAAGTATTAACTTGTTTGCGAGTCCATGCCAAAATTAATCAGCAGCAGTATCCAGGCAGAGTCATATTTCGGACTTTAAGGTGAGAGAATCAAGTTGGTGTTAAAAATTGTCGCAGTAAGTCCTGATCATACAACTGCATCAAGGCTAAGATGAGAAATAGCTTTACAGTTCTTAATTTTTAGGGAAAATGGCCAGAGACTTACGGGGATTTATTAAAATTCTAGAACAAAGAGGAAAATTAAAGCGGATTTCTGCTTTAGTTGATCCAGATATGGAAATTGCAGAGATCTCTAACCGGATGCTGCAAAAAGGTGGTCCAGGGTTACTGTTTGAGAATGTTAAAGGTGCATCTTTCCCCGTCGCGGTAAATTTGATGGGGACTGTGGAAAGAATATGCTGGGCGATGAATATGGAACGCCCAGAGGAGTTAGAAACCCTGGGTAAAAAACTGAGTATGCTTCAGCAACCCAAACCGCCGAAAAAGATCTCCCAAGCCATAGATTTTGGTAAGGTCTTGTTTGATGTGCTTAAAGCTAAACCAGGGAAGGACTTTTTCCCCCCTTGTCAACAGGTGGTCATAGAAGGCAATGATTTAGATTTAAACAAGTTACCTCTAATACGTCCTTATCCGGGAGATGCGGGCAAGATTATTACCCTGGGATTAGTAATTACTAAGGATTGTGAGACAGGTATCCCCAATGTTGGCGTGTATCGCTTACAGATGCAATCACGTAATACCATGACAGTACACTGGTTATCGGTAAGGGGTGGTGCCAGACATTTACGTAAGGTGGCAGAACGGGGTAAAAAATTAGAAATAGCGATCGCTCTGGGAGTTGATCCCTTAATTATCATGGCCGCCGCCACCCCCATTCCTGTGGATTTATCTGAATGGTTATTTGCCGGCTTATATGGCGGTTCCGGTGTCAATTTGGCCAAGTGTAAAACCGTAGATCTAGAAGTTCCCGCAGACTCAGAAATTGTCTTAGAAGGAACAATTACCCCAGGGGAGGTTTTACCAGATGGACCCTTTGGCGACCACATGGGATATTATGGCGGCGTGGAAGAATCACCCTTAGTGCGGTTTGAGTGCATGACCCACCGCAAAAACCCCATTTATCTCACCACATTTAGCGGTTTGCCACCGAAAGAAGAAGCAATGATGGCGATCGCACTCAACCGCATCTATACCCCCATTTTACGCCAACAGGTATCCGAAATTGTTGATTTCTTCCTGCCCATGGAAGCACTCAGCTACAAGGCCGCAATTATTTCCATAGACAAGGCCTACCCTGGACAAGCCAGAAGGGCAGCTTTAGCATTTTGGAGTGCCTTACCACAATTCACCTATACTAAATTTGTGATCGTGGTTGACAAAGATATCAATGTTCGTGATCCTCGTCAAGTTGTCTGGGCAATTAGTTCTAAAGTTGACCCTACAAGGGACGTATTTATATTACCAAATACTCCCTTTGATACCTTAGATTTTGCCAGTGAAAAACTCGGTTTAGGCGGGAGAATGGGCATAGATGCAACTACCAAAATTCCCCCAGAAACAGAACATCAATGGGGTGAACCATTAAAATCAGACCCCAATGTCGCCGCCATAGTAGATAGACGTTGGGCCGAATATGGTTTAGCGGATTTGCAATTAGGAGAAGTTGATCCTAACCTATTCGGTTACGATATCAAATAATCATTAGTTTCAACTGAGGCTGTGCCAAATAACTTTAGTAAAGACGTTCCAGCAAAACGTCTCTACAATTAGAGTCAGCATTCAGGTGAGGTGATAATATCCCCGACTTCTAAGATAGATCTAAGATAGATTCATCCTAATGTTGAGCAATAAATTACTCACTACGAACTAGGACTTTATATTTAATTATACTCATTTACTTATAATTATCCAACTTGCAAAACTAAAACATCCTCACCTGGAGAAATAAAAGTTTTTCCCACAGGTAAAACAGCTAAACCATTAGTTTGGGCTAAATTAATTAAATTACCAGAACTTAAATTACCACCCGTAGAAACAAATTCATAAATGCCATTATTTAAGGTTAAATTACCCCAAATGTAAGTTTCCATTTTGCCCTGAGATTTTAACTCACTCTGAGATTTTACCTTGATAAATTTCCCTTCCCAACCTGTATTAATACCCGAAAGTTTTTGAATTGTCGGTCGCACAAATCGCCAAAACGTCACCAAAGCAGAAACCGGATTTCCTGGTAAACCAAAGTAGAGAGAATTGGGGAAAGTAGCAAAAGTTAAAGGTTTTCCTGGACGCATTTGTACAGAGCGAAAATGGATTTTTGCCCCCAGGGATGCTAAGATATTATCAAGGTAATCATAATCGCCCACGGAAACGCCACCGGAAGAAAGAACTATATCCGCATGATTAACAGCATAATTTATAGTTTCGGTTAAAACAGTCGGATTATCCTTAACAATTCCTAACATTAACACTTCCGCACCTAATTCCTTAACCAAAGTAGCCAAAGCATATTGGTTAGAATCCACAATCTGCCCGGGTCGTAGGGGTTTTTCTGGTGTTACTAACTCATCGCCACTAGAAAATATTGCTACTCGTGGACAACGTAAAACACTGATTTTAGATAACTGTGCTGCGGCTAAAATCGCAATTTCTGTTGCATTTAGTTTAATTCCTGCCGGTAAAAGTTTTTTTCCTGCTTGGTAAAAATCTCCCCGATGTCTCACAAATTCTTGGGGTTGAGGTGCAGCAAAAATAAACACTCTATTTCCCCGGAAATTAGTTTTTTCCTGCATCACTACAGTATCCGCACCCTGTGGCATAATTGCACCAGTAAAAATTCGTGCTGCTTGTCCTGGTTTAATCATAATTTGCGGTGGATATCCGGCAGGAATTTCCGCCACAAGTTCTAAAACCGTAGGATTTTCAGCACTGGAATTTTGCACATCTTCATAACGGACTGCAAAACCATCCATTGCCGAATTATCCCAATGGGGGAAATCTAAATTACTGATTACAGGAGTAGCTAAAATTCGGTGAAATGCTGTGTATAAATCAACAATTTCCAGATCATGTTTTTCGTTTAAAGGTTGGACAGCATTGAAAATAATGGTTTCTGCATCTTTAACTAATAACATCATAAATCATTATTTCGATCCACTGTATAGCAACATCAGTAGGTGTACAAAATAAAAGATTGTAAGAACAGGCAGGCCAGATTGAGCATAGCACAACCTAACCTACCTTATAGAAGCTAACAGCCTATGGAATTGGTAATTGACTACATTTGACCGCTAAAGACAGGCTTTACTTTACGGTCAATCCATTCCCCCAAATCTTCAGCAATTGTCAAAACACTAGGTTTACAGCGTTTGATATTAACTATAATTCCTTGTGATCCTTCAATCTCCAGATCTTCTATATAGCCAATGCTGGCCTGATTTGCCTCCACAGAACTAAAAAAAGGCCCGAAGTAATAAGTACAACGGGGGTTCTGTGTAACAATTTCTACCCACCAAGCAAGGCCAAGTCCATTAAATACATTAACCAAGCGTTCTTGGAAGTTGTGCCAAATCGTTTTCATGGTTTTCCCGATTTATAAACGTGTGACTGGGTGTGTGAGAATATGTTGGATTTATTGTCTTTTACATTTCTTTATACTCATTTTGCTATTCTTTTTTCAAAGAGACCGTCTGTAGTTTATCAAGATACAATGTATTTAGCGATCTTTGACGATAAATTTCGTAAAGTGCCATGCCAGTTGCGACCGATGCATTGAGGCTAGGAGTCTTACCCAGTAGGGGAATGGATACCAAAACATCACAAGATCGTTGTGTCAACATACTCAGACCTTCGCCCTCACCACCCACAACTAAAACCACAGGACCGCTAAATTTAACAGTTTGTAATGGTTCACTGCCAGTAACAGCAGTTCCATAAATCCAAAAACCTTCTTCTTTCAACTGTTCCAATGCGCGGCCGAGATTGACGACTCTAGCCACAGAGAAAGTTTCTAAAGCACCGGCAGCCACCTTTAGCACAGTAGAAGTAATGCCTACGGCTCTTCTTTGGGGAATTATCAAGCCTTGAGCACCAATAGCTTCCGCCGTGCGCACAATTGCCCCTAAGTTATGGGGATCAGTAATACCATCAGCAACAACAATTACGGGGTCATTAACAGACTTAGCCTTACTAATCAAATCGTCTAACTCAATATAATCATAGGGAGCAATTTGTGCCGCCACACCTTGATGATTTGCCCCACCGGTAATTTGATCTAATCTTTTGGGTTCAACCTCATCAATGACTGCGCCATTATCCTTAGCTTGGAGAATTAAATGATGAAATCTGGGATCATAACGGAGACGGGTAGTAATCCACAAGCGATTAATATGACGTTCACTTTCTAGCATAGTCAAGACTGGATGACGGCCATAAATCAGATCATTGTCTTCCTGGGATGTAGTTTCTGAAGTTGGCTGAAAAGACGGGTAAGATTTGCGGTATTTAGGTGGAAAAGATTTATCTTCATTACCTAAGGTGATTCCTGAAGATTGTTCAGAAGCATAGCGAGGTTTAGGTACATAGGATTTACCCCCCTTAGCCAATTTGATTTCTGAAGACTTGTCAGCAGGACGAGGTTTGACAGATAGAGGTTTACCTGCCTTAACCAATTTGATTTCTGAAGACTCCTCAGTAGGACGGGGTTTGACAGATAGAGGTTTACCTGCCTTAACCAATTTGATTTCTGAAGACCCCTCGGAAGATTTGCGAGATGGCCGAGGTTTTGCAGACAGGGGTTTACCATCACTTTTGCCTTGAGTACGAATAGGATGGGGAACAACACGCTTACCCTTGATTTTTACTGGTTGGCCGCGTTTTGCTTGGTGAGCAGAATTATTTTTTTTGGATTGACTTGTCATAACAAATTTTGCGGTTGTATTTAGATGGGTGAACAGGCCGATGACATCAATTTAATGAACCATTACAAATGAGTTTCCTATGGCCAAAGGTGGCTTTGTTGACTATTTCTCTAGAGGGAGTTTTTGTAGGAGTTCGGTTAAACGGGGGTAATCAGTAAGGTATAAGTAGCCAACTAGGGTTTCTAAGCTAGTTGCCTGTTGATAAATTTCGGGATTAAGTCTTTTATGACGATTTGTGGCAGAGTTACGACCTCTGCGAACAATTTCCAATTCATTACTCCTCAAGTAAGGAGTTAACAGTCGCAAATGTATCGCTTGTGTTTCCGCTCTTACCTGATCCACCACTAAACGATGGTAATTTTCCAGTCGTTGCTGTGGCCACAGATAAAACATTCTAACATAAAGTTCGTAAATTGCATCCCCCAAGTAGGCCAAAGCTGAAGGAGATATTTGTTTGATTTGTTGTGGGGATATTTGCTGAGGCAGTTGCGTTGCATTTACCAACCATGGGGAAATATCTAATGGATCTTGATTAGTGAGTTCATTTGCTGCATGGTCGTCTGTGTCCTCCTTAGGCTTCACAAATTAATCATTCCTTAAAAAACACTACAGGGGGAATTTTTTCGCCAGTATTACTATGATGGCAACAGCAATACCCGTCTATTTAGCATATTCTAAAGTGGACACAAGAACTAGGTTGTGGGGATTATATTTGTTACTGGAATTGACAGAACAACCTTTCAAAGCATTTTTGGGGTTTTCCGCATGATTTGGGATCATCTTTCCCAGTTTATATTGTACCTGATCACACTGTTGCGATCGCTATTAGGACTTACCCAAGATGTAACTCAAACCCTGATGATTTGGTCATAAATTCATCAATTACCCCTACTTTCCTTCTCTTTTGCGTAGGTCTTGGCTATATTTCCATAATTTTCATGATTTTCTAATTTGAACATATAGCTGGGGATAGAGAAATAGAATTTTCTCTTCTGCCCACAAATTAAGCTATCCAGATATAATCTTGGATAGCCTAATTCAGATTTTCCAGTTCAGCAATCAAGATCCTGGGATGTTTTCTATGGCTGCTTCAACTGTAGTTTGTAGGGATAGGAATTTTTCTAAGCGAACAAGCTTAACTGTTTGAGTAACGCGGGCATTAGTGACAATTTGCAAAGTGCCTTCACTTTCTTTTGCCTGTTTCGCCAGTTGTACCAGCGCACCCAAGCCAGAACTATCCACAAAGTCTATTTGTGAAAGATCCAAAATGATGTGTTTTGGTCTTTCATCAATTTTGCCACCGAGAACTTTACGAAATGTCGGCTCAGAGAAAGCGTCTAATAAGCCTGTGAGGCGGAACAGCTGACAGTTATCCCGGACTTCGCGTGTACCTCTCAGGCTCACGGTTAGATTTAGTGGTTCA
This sequence comes from Cuspidothrix sp., assembly GCA_046080125.1. Taxonomy (GTDB): domain Bacteria; phylum Cyanobacteriota; class Cyanobacteriia; order Cyanobacteriales; family Nostocaceae; genus Cuspidothrix. The sequence goes on along the minus strand of JBJTTJ010000202.1, from coordinate 14,006 downwards.
GCTATAATTTCCTCCTCATTCTTTTTACTAAAAGTAAACGTTCTAGTATAGATGGTTTGTGAGTAATTTGTCCAGGTCAGGGAGTTGGTAAAAATTTACAAGTAGTTACCAATCACCATGATGACACTTTTTATGGTTACTCAACCTAGATGATTGCGCCTTGACTAAGAATTTTAGATTTTAGATGTGAGATTTTTGGGTTTATGCCTGGACTAGTGGGGGAATAAATCCAAACTGATCAATGTTCAATCTAAAATCGGCAATCCAAAATCCAAAATTTATTGACGTGCTGCTTGCATTGTTAACACAAACTGCTCAAACAGGTAATCAGCATCATGGGGTCCAGGACTAGCTTCTGGGTGATACTGGACAGAAAACACAGGTAAGGTCTTGTGGCGGACTCCAGCCACAGTGCAATCATTGAGGTTCAAATGACTGATTTCAACTGTAGCTGTAGGTAAAGAGTCTGGGTCAAGGGCAAAACTGTGATTTTGGCTGGTAATTTCCACTTTTTGCTGTAGTCCTGCCGGTTGATTTAAACCCCGATGTCCAAATTTCAGTTTAAAGGTTTGCGCGCCCAAGGCGTGTCCTAAAATTTGGTGTCCCATACAGATGCCAAACATGGGTTTTTGGCTTTCTAGCAAGGTTTTAGTGGTGTTAATGCCTTCTGTAACGGCGGCGGGGTCGCCAGGTCCGTTAGAGAGAAAAATACCATCTGGATTGTATTTGAGAATTTCTTCTGGTTGTGTATCCGCAGGAACAACTATGACGCGACAACCATAACTAGCCAGACGACGGAGGATATTCCGCTTCACACCAAAGTCTAGGGCGACGACGGTGAAGGTTTGGCTAATGTTTGCCACTACTGTGGGGTTAAATTCCCAAGGGGGGGTTGTGGCTTCTTGCCATTCATAAACTTTGGAGGTGGTGACTTCTTTAACTAGGTTTAAACCTGCCATGGTGGGAGCTGCTTGTACCATTTCTAACAGTTCTGTCTCATCGAGAATGGTTGTAGAAATGCCTCCATTCATTGCTCCAAACATCCTGATTTTTCGGGTTAGGGCGCGGGTATCTATGCCAAAAATGCCTGGGATGTGATGCTGTTTCAGGTAGTGGGGTAAGGATTGGGTGGAGCGCCAGTTGCTAGGTTTATGACAGATGTTACGAGCGATCGCTCCTTTAACATGGGGTTTAGCGGATTCTTCATCTTCAGGATTGATACCTGTGTTACCTAATTCGGGATAGGTAAAAATTACAATTTGACCGCAGTAACTAGGATCAGTTAACACTTCCTGATATCCGGTCATGGCTGTGTTAAAAACAACTTCACCAATGGTAGTTCCCGTAGCACCAAAGGACAAGCCATGATAGGTTGTTCCATCTGCTAGGACAAGTAGAGCAGGTATTGCGTCAAATAAAGGCATATACAGTTTATAATCAGTAGGTGGAGCAAAAAATGCATTTATATCTTCTATAGCTTATTTTTTGTAGAAGACGGCAAAGCTATATTTTCTCATGGTTTATGAAGGTGGAGAGTCTATATCTAGAATATTCATTTCCATCTTGCCATTTGCTCCTTTAAGTCCCGATCGCTAGGTCTTTGGGGATATTCTTCATAGATATCAATATAGGATAGACGGAGCAAGAAGCTTGATCAACAACACATAAATCTCCCTATCAGGGGCGAATCTTTGCTAGGGATTAAACCCGAACTACTGTGGGGGATAATATTGTGGATTCATCACGGGTGGTGAATAACTGCCTACAGGCATTCTATTAACCATTCCATTGGGCATAGTTGGATTCATTAATGGTGGTGCAATAGGTGGTTGCATCAGGGGAGGGATGGGTACTGGATAATTAGGAATGGGTTGATTAGTAGGTTGATTCACAGGTTGATTATTATTGGGACTGGTAGGTGCGACTTTAGCCTCACTAAAGTGCTGGTAGGCAGTGCTAGAAATCGAATTAATTAATTTTGTCGCCCGGGGATCATTATTAGGACGTTTAACCATAATAGCGGCGACATAACGCTTACCAGTTGGAACATCTACTAAACCCGCATCTCCTAACATTGTACCAATATCACCTGTTTTGTGATAGGCATTTGCGCCTTTGCCCAAACCAGCAGGTAAGAGATTATCCCTCTGGGTACGAGCCATAATATTGAGCATTAAATCACGCGATCGCATACTCAAGAAATTACCTTGATTCACCATCGAGATTAAATTTGCCAACTCTCTAGGACTAGTGGTATTAGTTCCTTCTAAATCTGGCAGAGGACTACGGATCATCGTTGTTGTTAGTCCCCAACTACGGAATCGCCCATTGAGGGAATCCTGACCTCCTAATTTAGCAATGATCATATTTGTGGCCGTATTGTCACTAATAGTAATCATTCTTGTGGCCACATCCAAAGCAGAGTATTTAGTATCTGGAGGTTGGTACTGCATATTTCCCGAACCACCAGCAATCATTTGTTTTTCCAGGGTTAACATTTCATCCAGGCGGATTTTACCTACATCCACCTCTTGGAGAAAAGCAATTAAAATTGGGATCTTAATCATACTAGCAGCCGCAAAAACAGTATTCCCATTAATATCTACATAGCTACCATCATCTAAGTCTAATAAAAATATCCCTGCCGTCAAAGCCGAATTAGATGTACTAAGAGTTTGCAAACTATTTTTTAAAGGTGTGATTTCTGCGGATAAATATAAATTTGTATTAGAACTTTGAGATGATTTTTGAGGTGAAGAGTCTTGACCGGAAGAAAGTACGGAACTGATCCGACTAGCCGGGTCAAGGACTGATAAAAGCGTACCAACAATAGCACCAATACCGACACCGACAATCAACAACCGGATAGCGTACAACATGGTTTTGGCCATGGGTTTTAACCTAGTTTTCCGGGATGCTGATCTTCTTGCTACCTGCGGTTTTTCTATGCGTACAGTTTTTAGTCTTACATTTCCTGGTGGCGAAATTTGAGTATTTTTACTGGCCGCAGTCATAGGTTTCACCCCTGGAGACATAATTACCCGTGATACTGGTGTTCGACCTCCAGAGCTAACAGGAACAGGATTGATAATATTACTTCTGACCCGAGTTATTGCTACCGTTTCTGTGGGACTAGAAACTGGTTGCTGATTAATAGCCTTTTTCTGTCTTGTCTTGGGGACAGGGCGTTTCCGTCGGCGACGCTGTGAGGGTTGCCTAGGGGATATAGGTATGAGTTTGTCACTTGATTCCGACATAGTTGTTTTTCTCAGCGATACAAAAAAGCTAACTAAGTTTCACCCTCAACCCAGATTGTCAATTGATGCACAGACATACTAACTTGACCTGTGAAGACTAAGTAGTATTATCGTAGTTAGTTTACCCTATATTTATTTGTTTAGAGTAGTGATTGGGTATATAGTAACCTAATTTGTTGAGGATTTAGCTCAATTGCCATAGGACTTATCCAAGGTTTATGTGAAATATTAATTCTTTTTGTTGAAAATCAAAAATATAGCTTTATGCTAACCGAATATTTCTGTAAGCTAAATTGTGTATGTAGGTTAGTATATAGTAAATGTCTTAATTTTTCTTTAATAAATTCCCTACCAGAAACGCAAATGATGGCAGCAGACTATGCAAATATTGATATCGCGCCATTTATTGATCACTCTCTACTATTACCGATTGCCACCCCAGAGCAGATCAGTCAGTGGTGCGAAGAAGCATATAAATTTAACTTTGCAGCAGTTTGCGTAAACCCCTGTTATGTTAAGCAAGTTGCAGAACTGCTGCATCACAAAAAGCCTCATGTTTGTACAGTGATTGGTTTTCCCAATGGGGCGACAACCTCAGCCGTAAAATTATATGAAGCTAGAGAAGCAGTAGAAAATGGAGCTACTGAGTTAGATGTAGTCATAAACATCGGATGGTTGAAAGCGGGACAAACAGAAGCAGTTTATAGAGATATTGCCCCTATTTGTGAAGAAGCTGGGCGGCCTATAAAGGTAATTTTAGAAACCAGCTTGCTGACAGATGGGGAGAAAAAAATAGCTGCCGAAATCGCCATGGATGCAGGAGCAACATACTTGAAAACCAGCACAGGTTGGAATGGTGGAGCAACACTAGCAGATGTTAAGCTCTTAAAAGAAATAGCAAAAGATCGGGTTGCTATCAAAGCATCAGGAGGTATTCGTACTCACCAGGATGCCATAGATTTGATTGTTGCTGGTGCGACCAGATTAGGTACATCTCGCGGTGTAGATTTACTCCGTCAACGCCATAACCTAGACAAAGAAAAAGGTGAGTAAGTAGGTTGGCGTTAAAAATTGTCATTATGGCAAGAGTAAAGAAGCTGGGAGCGATTTTACTTTTGTTTACACAGTTGAGTTTGATTGTGTTTACTCATTTCCTCATTGTCAGTTGTAATTGATTTTACTACTGACAACTGACCACTGACAACTGACCACTAAACATGAGTAAAACTTACAAAGTAACAGGCATTAATCTCAAAACTCAACCCTTGGGTGAATCTGATAAAATAGTAACAATTTTAACTCCACAGTTAGGATTGATTCGAGCGATCGCTCCAGGAGTTCGCAAGCAAAACTCTAGTTTAGGCGGGAGAATGGGGATTTTTGTCATCAATGAATTACTCATTGCCCAAGGGCGAAATCTCGATATAATTACTCAAGCCGAAACTATAAAAACTTACCCTAAATTATCTCAAAACCTGGGGAAGCTGGCAGCCAGTCAATATTTAGCGGAAATAGTTGTGTGTCAAGCTTTAAGCGAGCAACCCCAACCGGAACTTTATCAGGTATTGACTGCAAGTTTTCAGAGTCTAGAAGCCATTACCAAAAACGAGATCGAATTTGTGCTATTCCAGCTAGTCCAAAGGATATTTCAGCTTTTATCCCTAGCTGGACTGACCCCAGAACTAGAATTTTGCTGTTTAAGTCAACGCCCATTAACTCCAGATTGGACAAATCCCCATTGGCAAGTGGGATTTAGTATTCCGGCTGGAGGGATAATTTGCTTAGATGCCTGGAAAAAACTGCGAAAAGAAATAGAGCAGGGAAAATGGGAAAATAGTATTGTCCCTACTCACACCCCAACAGGCCATTCCAGCTATGAAACCGTTGTTCATCAGCCAGATTTACCAATAATTTCTCGTCGTTTGAACGGGAAAGAACTGGTGATGCTTCAACATCTGTCCAAAACAGAGATAATACAAACAGAGATGGCCGCCAATTCTGGTTGGCTATCTGTTGAACAAATTTTACGACAGTATACTCAGTATCATTTGGGACAACCTATTCGCTCTGCTACTTTGATTGACTCCTACTTTGCCGCCAACCATGATGCAATCGTCTGATTTAGATAGAAAAGGCCGGACTTTCTCACCGAGTGACGCTAAAAAAAAGCAGAGAACATTAGATAATGATGGTGCTTCTCGACCTAAACTTACTCCTATTCATAGCCCAGAAATGTCATCACAGGATATTTCTGAAGATGAAGATTACAAATCAGAAATTCCCTTAACTGATACCCCCCAACCATCAGCTAAAAAATCTGAAGAGCCATTAAAAATTACAGAAATCAATGGCCAAATTAGTCAAGCGGAAGATAGTCTATCATTAACAGAAACTCATCCACCGGATGGGGTTGATACGCAACACCAGGAAGGTTTCTTACCTGTATTAAAGAATGCCAATTTTTTGGCTCTTTGGGCAGGCCAGGTTTTCTGTCAATTAGCTGATAAAGTATATTTAGTATTGATGATTGCCTTGATCAATAGCCAATTTCAAGCTAGTGATCAAAGTATTAGTGGCTGGGTTTCTGCTTTAATGATGGCCTTTACTATTCCTGCCATATTGTTTGGTTCTGTGGCGGGAGTATTTGTAGATCGGTGGTCAAAAAAAGTTGTTTTGGTAGCATCAAATATTTGGCGGGGAATTTTGGTATTAGTGATTTCTCCCCTGTTATGGTTAACCCACGGTTGGCGGAATGTGGGTGTTTTACCTGTAGGATTTTTAATTATTTTAGGTGTGACTTTTTTAGTCTCTACATTGACTCAGTTTTTCGCCCCAGCAGAACAGTCAGCAATTCCTTTGGTTGTTAAAGAAAAGGATTTATTATCAGCTAATTCCCTCTATACAACCACAATGATGGCTTCGGTAATTGTGGGTTTTGCCGTGGGTGAACCAGTGTTAGCATTAGCAGACAATCTCTGGGTAAAATTAGGGGGTGGTGGTGGACTAGGAAAGGAAATTTTAGTCGGTGGTAGTTATGCGATCGCTGGATTAATCTTATCACTCCTCCAAACTCATGAAAAACCTCACCCTCCGGAAACAGAATTTCCCCATCTGTTCTCAGATCTGGGTGATGGCTTAAATTATCTTCAAGAAAATCACCGCGTCCGTAATGCTTTATTACAACTAATTATCCTATTTTCCGTCTTTGCCGCCCTAACTGTATTAGCAGTTCGCATCGCAGAAATTATTCCCAACATGAAAGCCTCCCAATTCGGCTTTTTATTAGCATCTGCTGGCTTAGGTGTAGCAGGTGGGGCGGCAATTCTGGGTCAATTTGGTCAGCGCTTTTCCTATAAACAACTGAGTCTTTGGGGTTGTCTGGGTATGGTGACATCTTTAATTGGTTTATCAGTCTTCACTACCCAACTTTGGCCAGTCATCTTATTCATAGCTTTAATGGGAGTTTTTGGTGCTTTGGTAGGTATCCCTATGCAAACCGCAATTCAAACGGAAACCCCCGCCGCCATGCGAGGTAAAGTGTTTGGACTGCAAAATAATGTGATTAATATTGCCCTATCCTTGCCCTTGGCTTTAGCCGGTGTGGCGGAAACTTTTATCGGCTTAAAAGCAGTATTTTTAACCTTGGCGGCGATGGTTTTAGTCGGCGGTTTCTTTACTTGGTATAATTCTGGCGAATCGTCAAAAAGCAAATAATCGTTTTTTACAGATAATCAAAGAATGCGTATAGCTTGGATTGGAAAAAAAACACCCTTTTGTGGTAATGTTACTTACAGTCGAGAAATTACCAACGGATTGTTAGATCGGGGACATGAGGTAAGTTTTCTCCATTTTGCTCAAGAAGAAACTACTACAGACAATTGGCCTAATTTTCAAGAAGTTCCCCTACCATTTATTTACAAGTCCCAGATTTACACGATTCCTTCCTTTAAAGCTACTAAGGTTTTGAAAGATTCCCTAAGAGAAATTAAGCCTGATATAGTTCACGCTTCTTTGACTCTTTCAACTTTGGACTTTGTTTTACCAGAAATTTGTGAAGAATTAAATTTGCCCCTCATTGCCACTTTCCACACTGCATTTGCAGGTAAGGGAGCAAAGTTAATCTCTGGTACCCAATTATTAGCTTATCAACTCTACGCGCCTTTTTTGGATCATTATGATCGGGTGATTGTCTTTTCCCAGATTCAGCGCGAATTGTTATCAAGTATGGGTGTGGGAGAACACAAAATAGCTGTTATTCCCAATGGTGTGGATACTGTTAAATATTCTCCCGGTGTTTCTCAAGTTAAAGCTGAATTTGGGGCTGAACGTTTATTTGTTTATCAAGGCAGAATTGCTCCCGAGAAAAACGTTGAATCTCTCTTGCGAGCTTGGAAGCAATCAGATATGGCATCTGATACTAAATTATTAATTGTGGGTGATGGTCTATTAAAACCTTCCCTAGAGTCATTTTACGGACGAGATCATGGCATCATCTGGTTAGGATTTATCGCTGATGAAAATCGCCGCATTGAAATTCTACGGGGTGCGGATGTATTTATTTTACCTTCTTTGGTAGAAGGTTTATCACTGTCTTTATTAGAGGCTATGTCCTGCGGTTTAGCTTGTTTAGGTACTGATGTGGGTGCAGATGGGGAAGTTTTAGAAAAGGGTGCTGGTGTAGTAATTAGTACCAGCAGTGTGCGATCGCAACTCAGAACCCTATTACCACTATTCCAAGATCATCCAGAGTTAACAACATTGTTAGGACAAAAGGCCAGAAAGCGTGTATTAGAACGCTATACATTGAGTGATAATATTAACCAACTAGAAGAACTTTATACTCAAGTTCTTACCCAAAGTCCTTTAACCTTGAATTGGGATGTGTAAAATTAGGTTAGGAAACTTGATGATATTCTGATGCACCCTACAACTATTTCCCAAACCCTTTACCTCTTTTACTAGAAGGAAGACAAATACAGTTTTCCAATTGCTCAAGTAAAGTTTCACTATCAAGATTTTGACCAATTAACACTAGCTGATTTTTCTTTTCACCTTTCCATTGATCATCATCAATAGTGAAGCGTTTACCGCAAAGATGGAAAATATGACGTTGGGGACTTTCATCAAACCACATAATTCCTTTCGCGCGGAAAACATTTGTGGGTAGTTGGTTATCTAAAAAATATTGAAACTTTCTAATGGAAAGTGGGTTATGACTTTGGAAGGAAACAGAAATAAAACCATCATTTTCTAAATGGTGGGAATGTTCATGGTGATGATGTTTATGATCATGATCATGATGGTCATGTCCACAGGTAGAATGATCATGATCATCATGGTGATGATGATGTTCTTGTGAATGGGAATCAAAATATTTATCAGATTCAAATAAACCGACACTCAGAATTAAAGGAAGAGGAACTTGGGATTTTGTTGTGCGAATAATTCTTGATCCTTCCTTAATATTGTTGATTTTTTTCTCCAATTCCTGCAAAGTTGGTTCATCAACTAAATCGGTTTTATTAAGAATAATGACATCACCATAAGTAATTTGACTCAAAGCAGCTTCAGAATTGAATAAATCTAGGCTATAATTTGCCGCATCAACCACAGTAATAATAGAATCTAACCGAGTTAGATCTCGCAATTCTGAACCCAAAAATGTCATTGCTACTGGTAGAGGATCTGCTAAACCAGTGGTTTCTACAACTAAATAATCTAGGTTTTCTTGCCGTTCTAAAACTTGATAAACTGCATCAATCAAATCATTATTAATAGTGCAACAAATACAACCATTGCTTAACTCCACCATATTATCTTCAGTAGAAACAACTAATTCGTTATCAATGCCAATTTCACCAAATTCGTTCACTAAAACCGCAGTTTTCACACCTTGTTGATTTGTGAGAATATGATTGAGTAGAGTCGTTTTACCACTACCGAGAAACCCAGTAATAATTGTTACTGGTAAGCCATTCTTGGTCGCCGCCATTGCTGGAGATTGGGAATTAACTGTTGATGTCATAGTTATAAGGTAGGATTTAGGTCTATTTTAGATATTAGCTTTATTTTCATTAGTATAGCTACTATTCCCTGTGTCTGAAGTGGTTAGTTCTTAAAAATTCCCGTAATTGAATAGTAAGATGTAAGAAATTCAGCATTTAATTCCCTCTTGGTCATCTATCCCCTGACTCGCAACTTACGCTATCATTGCTAATCGTTAGATTGTCCCATTTCTCTATTATGACCCTATCTATTTATAATACGCTTACTCGTCGTCAAGAACCATTTACCACCGTTGAACCTGGCAAGGTCAAGATGTATTATTGCGGGGTAACGGTTTACGACTATTGCCATTTGGGTCATGCTAGGGCGTGTATTGTATGGGATGTAGTGCGTCACTATCTACAATTTATCGGTTATGATGTGCGTTATATCCAGAATTTTACGGATATTGATGATAAAATTCTCAAACGCGCACGGGAGGAAAAATCAACCATGGAAGCAGTAGCAGAACGCTATATCCAAGCATATTTCGCAGATATGGCACGTTTGGGAATAAAAGAAGCAGATGAATACCCACGCGCTACACATACCATGAATGGTATTCAAAGATTAATTCATGATTTAGAACAAAAAGGTTTTGCTTATCCGTCTGATGGAGATGTTTATTATGCAGTGCGAAAATTTGAGGAATATGGTAAACTTTCAGGACGGAAATTAGAAGATTTACAAGCAGGTGCAAGCGAAAGAGTAAATGTAGAAGATCCAGAATACCAAAAAAAGAAAGATCCCTTTGATTTTGCCCTCTGGAAAGCTGCTAAACCATCAGAACCCGCATGGGAGTCACCCTGGGGAAAAGGTCGCCCCGGATGGCATATAGAATGCTCGGCAATGGTGCGCGATCGCTTGGGTGATACGATAGATATTCATGCTGGTGGTGCTGACTTAATTTTCCCCCACCATGAAAACGAAATTGCCCAATCAGAAGCAGTAACAGGTAAACCTTTAGCTAATTATTGGTTACATAATGGCATGGTCAAAGTAGATGGGGAAAAAATGTCTAAATCTTTAGGCAATTTTACCACCATCCGCGACTTATTAGATCGTGGAGTTGACCCCATGGCATTAAGATTATTTGTGTTAATGGCACAATATCGCAAACCTATAGATTTCACCGATGAAGCAATTTTAGCAGCAACAAACGGCTGGCATACTATTAAAGAAGGTTTATTATTTGGACATCAACACGGTAAAAAGTTAGGTTGGGAAAACCTGGAATTAAACAACTCGAATCTGAATCAATCAGAAATTGAGAAATTTACTACAGCAGTCAATGATGATTTTAACTTTCCTGGAGGTTTAGCCGTCATTTTTGAAATAGCTAAAGAATTAAGAAAGGAAGGAAATATCATAGTTCATCAAGGAAAAACAGAAACTTCTGCCGATGAATTATTAAAACAGTGGCAAACCCTAGTAACATTAGCAGATGTTTTAGGCTTAACAGCCACAGTGGCAGAAGAAAAACCTGTCACTGATGGATTAAGTGATGCAGAAGTTGAAGAATTAATTCAGAAAAGACAAGAAGCAAGAAAGTCCAAAAACTTTGCAGAGAGTGATGGAATTAGAGACGAATTAAAAGCTAAAGGAATTACCTTAGTTGATAGTAAAGAAGGAACTCGATGGCAAAGAAATAAATTAAAAAAGGAGGTGATTATTAATTAAGTAAGTAGATGAGAATAAATCAAAGTAGATTTTTTAATTTTTAATTAATACCATGTGGAAAGAACTAACAAACGCAATTTCTCACGTAAATATCCCCGCAGACTGGGTAGGAATTAGAGCGGTTAAAACAACTTCTACATATCATCAAGTCCGTGATGGTTTACCCGAAAATAATGGTAAATCATTCAATATGGGAGCAATGATAGAAGTTATAGTTGATGGTTGCTTAGGTTATGCTGCTACCAACTCCTTAGATATTTCTAGCTTACAAAAAGCCGCAGAAATAGCCTATAAACAAGCATTAGCAGCTAGTAAATGGTGGATATATCCAGTTAGTGAAAATACACGCCCTAAAGTGGTTGGTGAATATAACTCACCATTTTTAGAACCATTTAACGCCATTACTCCCGGAGAAATAAACGACTTACTAATTCGGATTTGTCAACACCTGCAAATTAACGATAAAATCATTCAAACCACAGCTAAAGTTACCACAGATCAAAAAGAGACTTGGTTCGTCAGCAGTAATGGTTCACAAGTATATCAAAAAATTCTCTCTATCGGAAATCATTTTGGGGCGATCGCTAAAGATGGAGATATCATACAACAACGTACCAATAACGGTCAAGAAGCTAATTATTATCAAGGCGGTTGGGAACTTTTTAAACAAGATAATTTATGGCAACAAGTCCAGAAAGTTGGTGAACAAGCATTAGAATTATTAACAGCCCAAGAATGTCTAAATACCCGCACTAATTTAGTTTTAGCACCGGATCAAATGATGCTCCAAATTCATGAAAGTATTGGACATCCCTTAGAAATAGATCGCATTTTAGGAGATGAACGTAATTATGCCGGTGGTAGTTTCGTTAAACCCGAAGATTTTGGTAAATTACAATATGGTTCACCCCTTATGAATATCACCTTTGATCCTACAGTAGCAGGTGAATTTGCTAGTTATGGGTTTGATGATATCGGTGCAGTAGCTACCAAAGAATATGTGATCAAAGAAGGCATTCTACAAAGAGGTTTAGGCAGTTTAGAAAGTCAAGCTAGAGCAAATTTACCCGGTGTTGCTTGTGCACGTGCTTGTTCTTGGAATCGTCCTCCCATAGACAGAATGGCTAACTTGAATCTAGAACCAGGAAGCGCCACCTTTGAGGAAATTATCTCAGGAATAGAACATGGCATTTACATGGAATCTAACCGTTCTTGGTCAATAGATGATCAACGTTATAAATTTCAATTTGGTTGCGAATATGCCAAATTAATTGAAAACGGTAAACTCACTAAAACCCTACGTAATCCTAATTATCGCGCCACTACACCAGAATTTTGGCACAGTTTAACTCAAGTTGGCAATAATCACAGTTGGCAAATGTATGGTACACCATATTGCGGTAAAGGAGAACCAAACCAATCCATTTTTGTAGGTCATGGTTCACCAGTTTGTTTATTTGCAAATGTGGAAGTATTTGGTGGAGGTTAAAGCTGATTTCGATCATGTCAATAAATTATCAGTGATTTAAAGCATCTGAGTTAAACACCAGCGCAACTCAATAAAATAATTGATCATGTATTGGTCATTAATTAATGTTACAATAAACAAACAACTACTTGATGCCATATCAATATGATCATTGCTCAAGCACTAGAACTAACAGACAATATCTCCGTAGATGCAATCTTTCCCCCAAGTGATTTATATAGTGATGAACCACCCGTGGAAACAGAACTACATCTAGAGCAAATTATGCTCTTAATTAAATGTCTCAAATGGTTATGGAAAGATAAAAATGATTTCTATGCTGCGGGAAATCTCACCATTTACTATAGTCCTAATCAGAAAAAATCAGAATATTTTCGTGGTCCAGATTTCTTTGTGGTCTTAGGAACAGAACGCAAAACTCGCAAAAGTTGGGTAGTTTGGGAAGAAGATGGTAAATATCCTAATTTCATTTTAGAAATTCTCTCACCAACTACAGCAAATACAGATAGAGAATATAAAAAAGAACTTTATCAAAATACTTTCCGCACACCTGATTATTTTTGGTTTGACCCTTATACGCTAGAATTTGCAGGGTTTCATTTAGTAGATGGTAAATATCAATCTATAGAACCAAACGAGAAAGGATATTTATGGAGTGAACAATTAGGATTATATTTGGGAATTTATGAAGGTTTATTACGCTATTTTACAGCATCAGGAGAATTAGTTCCTACACCGGAAGAAAGTGCTGAACGTTTAGCAGCAAAATTGCGGGAACTAAACATCGATCCCGACAGCATTTAAACTAAAGATTAAATATTTTTAATGATCACTAAATTCTATTAATCTACCAATTCTGTCAATGATGATAACAAAGCCTGATAGCGTGGCGTATCCCAGCATATATGGAATTCAATTGTTTTCTGAATGAACTATCTTTGAGAAACACACAATTATTTAATTATTCAACTCATCAAAATCCAAATCCATACAAAAATCCTGTAAATCCTTTAATCCTGGACATTCTGATTCAGACAAAATATATTGACAAACATAACCAAATTAAATTAACCTTGCTAAAGATATACATTCCCTTCCATGAGAAATATCAAATTATCATCCAACCAGTCATGTAGGTTGGGTTAAGCAACAACCCAACAAAAAAATAATATAATCTTGGGTTTCGTTTCTCAACCCAACCTACGTAATGCTATAATCAACAAACAACTACTTGGTATCATATCATCATGATTACTCAAGAATTAGAATATCAAGAAAACATCTCCCCAGATGTAATATTTCCCCCAAGTGATTTATATAGTGATGAACCAACCGTGGAAACAGAACTGCATCTAAGACAAATAATTCTACTTTTCAAATGTCTAGAATGGTTGTGGAAAAATAAAAATGATTTCTATGCTGCGGGAAATCTCACCATTTACTATAGTCCTAATCAGAAAAAATCTGAACATTTCCGAGGTCCAGATTTCTTTGTGGTCTTAGGAACAGAACGCAAAACTCGCAAAAGTTGGGTA
>JBJTTJ010000201.1:0-14117 GCA_046080125.1 Cuspidothrix sp. | reverse complement strand
GGTAGTCGTCCTATAGCATTGGTTTAGTAATTAGTTAGTGGTCAGTTGTTAGTGGTCAGTTGTTAGTGGTCAGTTGTCAGTTGTTAGTTGTTAGTTGTTAGTTGTTAGTTGTTAGTTGTTAGTTGTTAGTTGTTAGTTGTTAGTTGTTAGTTGTTAGTTGTTAGTTGTTAGTTGTTAGTTGTTAGTAGTCCGTTGTCCGTTGTTAGTGGTCAGTTGTTAGTGGTTAGTTGTCAGTAGTCCGTTGTCCGTTGTTCACTGACTACTGACTAATTCTAAAATCCGGCAATGGGATCTGGTTGTGATTTAAGATAAGTGAGAAAATTTCGTAATTCCTCTTCACTGAGTAAAGAACGTCCACGTTTACCATAGGTTTTGAGCAGATAATCTTTTCCCTGTTCTGGAGTCCAGCCTAAACGTTCTATTTCCACATCTGTTTGGGCAATGACATCCGATAAATTAATTGGTTCGTTATGTTTCTTTTTCTTACCCAAAGCTGACTGACCACCAACATCTTCATAGGGGCTATAAGTACGAGGAGTAAAGGGTGTGACGTTACTGGGAGGAACTTCTGCTAATGGTGGATATTCTGCTTCTTGGCTAGGAAAGATGTCTGGTTTGATAACTTGGGTATTCAGTAGTTCTGTCACAGGTGTACCCATAGTGGTTAAGGATTTTGACTCTTGGAGATTTGGTTTAATGGGTGCAGGAGCAACAGATGGAATGAGAGATTTCGGCAATTCGACGGGGATATTCTTGATCCCCAACACTGTTAAGGCCCTATCTATAGCATGATCTTCTGCGGCTTCTACCGTTTGATCCCCTGCCATGGCGGTTGCACGGGTGATTCCTTCTAGCTGGATACTGACACGGACGATATATTTCCCTTGAAAAATTTCTACTAATTCTGAGATAATACTGCCGTTGGGGTACAAGTTCTGAAATTGTTCCAACATCATAGTTTCAACCATTTTTATCTGAATTCTCGTAATAACATAAATTGTTGGTCAGGGAACAACGAACAACGAACAACGAACAACTGACAACTGACCACTAACAACTGACAACTGACAACTGACCACTAACAACTGACAACTGACAACTGACAACTGACAACTGACGACTGACTATCCTCTAGACAAAACCCCATATGTAAATATAAAGTCTTACTGAGAACTCAGCAGTCACGACATTAAATATGTCTTGATACTACCAGTTGCTCAGGGTTAATGAACGGCAAATCCTCATCTTTCCTTAAATGCTATACTAGCCACCCGATTACATATCTAGAAGTATTTTCAAATAAGTGCGCTCTAAATCTACAATAGTAAGAGTAAGGTTCACCCTCACTGCCTGTGTTTTACTGCTTACCGATTCTATGTTGTGGGAGAATTGGGTTTATCGGCAGTTTCTCCTAGTTAAGATATGACTAGCGCCACGCTAGGCTATCAGATGCTCATGGCGTGAAATTACTGTTGTTCTGGTTCTCAACAATTAAAAACCTCTGATGAACCTAGTTGATATTTGGGTAGCAGGGAGAGTTCTCCAAACCAAGTCTCTCACCAACCCATGATCTAATTAGCTAGTGGTGAATCATTGAGTATCAGGAGTGTAGAGTGAAAATTGTTGGGATCAGGACAGGATCAGTGGCACGCGAGCAGATTCTGAGATGGTTATTCAGTCACAAGTCAGAGCAGGGACTTTTGCTGACTGTCACCCTAACTAGTAAAGAAGCAGATTCGACAAAAAATGATGTTTTGACCAAAGGTCGGTTCACTGCATGGAATTTTCAATCGCTACACTTCTTGCCAATTTTACAGATGATAAATTGGTAGCTCGTAAAGTCCTAGAAAAAAAACTGGGTTGTGAGGATGAAGAAAGTCTCGAAAAACTGCAAATTATTTTAGATGTCCTGGAAAAAATTGGCCTATTGGTGAAGGAACGGGGCAAATACCGCCGTGTGACTGAAGAGGGGCTGATTGAGGCTAAATTGCGGTGTTCTAGTAAGGGCTTTTGTTTTGCAATTCAAGATACGGAAGGCTCGGAGGATATTTATATTCGGGAAAGTCATCTCAGTAATGCCTGGAATGGCGATCGCGTTTTGGTCCGAGTCCTCAAGGAAGGCAGTCGGCGGCGATCGCCTGAAGGGGAGGTGAAGTTGATCATGGAGCGATCTAATCACACTTTACTGGCTCGAATTAAGCAGGTAGAAAGCGGTTTCCGGGCTGTACCTTTGGATGACCGATTGCTGTTTGAATTGACTCTGCAACTCAATCATACGGATTTGGCGGCAGCAATTGATCATTTAGCTCATGTGGAAATTCTCCGTTACCCATTGGCACAATATCCCCCTCTGGGTCGGGTGGTACAAATTTTGGGCAGTGATGCGGAGGCTGCAGCAGATATAGATTTGGTGACGTGTAAGCATGATCTATCACGCAGTTTTGCTGATCATGTTCTAGATGCGGCCGCCAAGTTACCCAAGCGCATCCTCAAAGCAGACCTGAAAAATCGTCTGGATTTGCGTGACGTGTTTACTTTCACCATGGAGAACGCCAATCAAGATGATACTGCGGTGGAAAATGCCTTCAGTCTGGAAAAAATTACTACTGATAATTGGCAATTAATGTTTCACATCACGGATGTTTCCCATTACATCCAACCAGATGAAATCCTGGATCGGGAGGCATTGAAACGGGGTAAGTCCGTCTATCTGGGAGAATTGCTGTTACCGATGTTACCGGCAGGGGTAACGGAACGTTGTTCTCTAGTTCCTGGTAGCGATCGCCTAGCTCTTTCTTTTGTGATCACCATTAACCCCCAATCAGGAACGGTGCAGGAATGGGAAATTCAACCCAGTGTGATCAATGTAGATGTGGCTCTAACTCAGCTAGATACACAAAGCATCCTGACGGGTCAAACTAGCAAGGTAGTACAAGATATTCAAGAGCAACTCCAGGATTTGCAGACTTTAGCACAGGTGATTAAGCAGGTGCGTGTTAAGCGAGGTAGTTTACAGCTAAATCTACCACCTAGCTATAATCCCTACTATGATGAAGGATCTTTGGGATCGGTTGTCCTCAATGACTTACCGGGGCGAAGCTTGTTCACTGAGTTGGTGATTTTAGTTAATCAACTGATGGCCGATCATCTCAGTGCTTTGGGTATTCCCAGTATTTGGCGGGTTCAGGGTACACCTGATACCGAAGATGTCCAGGAAATGCTCAAACTGGCGGTTAATTTAGGCGTGGAATTAGCTCTTGACCCAGAATTGGAAATCCAACCCCTAGATTATCAACATTTAACGGCTGCTTTTGCTGATTCGCCATCGGAACAGGTTCTCACTTATTTATTACAGGACACTCTCAAACCGGCTGTATATGGTACTACTAAGAGTTCTCACTTTGGTTTAGCTCTGTCCCAGTATGTCCATATCACCGCTCCCCTACGACGTTATCCAGATATACTTTTACAACGGGTTTATCATAATTTATTAGAATACGGACGCGATCGCCGTAACACCCGCGTTAAAGAACGGATTAACCTGCGACATTCCAATTGTCACGAGGAAATTAATTGGAATGTTCTCCCCCCAGAACTCCAACAAGAACTCCAAAGCGATTTAACCAGAGTCATTGTCCAAATTAATGATCGAGAAAAGCAAGTCCAAGAAGCTGAATCTGATTTAGCCGGTCTCCAAAAGGCCTCCTTAATGAAACAACGCATTGGTGAAGTCTTTCCCGGAGTCATTACTGGTGTTCAATCTTACGGGTTTTTTGTGGAAATTGAAGTCCCTCTGGAATCGCCCACAGAAGGAAATTTATCCCATACCCTACGGGTAGAAGGTCTAGTTCACGTCAGTTCTCTCAAGGATGATTGGTATGAATATCGCGCTCGACAACAAGCTCTATTTGGACGCAAAAATCGGGCTTCTTACCGATTGGGCGATCGCGTTAGTGTACAAGTTAAGAGTGTTGATTATTACCGCCAACAAATTGATCTTGTCACCGTTGGTCCGGATGGTTTACCCAAAGGTATGTCCGCAAATACTACTAATGGCGATTCCACAGAGATTTATCCAACCAATAAAAACGAGTCTTTTGATTTAGAAACCTATGAAGATGAATAGTCAGTTGTCAGTTGTTCGTTGTTTTTGTTGACCACTGACCACTGACAAATGACCACTGACCACTGACCACTGACAAATGACCACTGACCACTGACAAATGACCACTGACCACTGACCACTGACAAATGACCACTGACAAATGACCACTGACCACTGACAAATGACCACTGACCAATGACAAATGACCACTGACCACTGACAAATGACAAATGACCACTGACAAATGACAAATGACCAATAACACAAAACCTTTAATCCTCGGCGTAACAGGTGCATCCGGACTAATTTATGCCGTTCGCGCTCTCAAATTCCTCTTAGCAGCAGAATATGACATTGAATTAGTAGCTTCTAAATCTACTTACACCGTTTGGCAAGCTGAACAGGAAATCCGAATGCCAGGAGAACCCGATAAACAAGAGCAATTTTGGCGTGAACAAGCAGGTGTTCCCTTACAAGGTAAACTCCGTTGTCATCCTTGGAGTGACGTTGGCGCTGGTATTGCTAGTGGTTCTTTCCGCACTCTGGGAATGATCATTATGCCCTGTAGTATGAGTACAGTCGCCAAACTCGCTGGAGGACTAAGTTCAGACTTACTCGAACGCGCAGCAGATGTACAAATTAAAGAAGGTCGTAAACTAGTAATCGTCCCCAGAGAAACTCCTTTTAGCTTAATTCACTTGCGGAACTTAACTACCCTAGCCGAAACTGGAGTCAGAATAGTACCAGCTATTCCCGCCTGGTATCACAACCCCCAAACCATTGAGGATTTAGTTGATTTTGTTGTTGCTCGCGCTTTAGATCAATTAGATATTGACTGTATCCCTATTCAGCGTTGGCAAGGTCATTTATAGCTATTAAAAATTAGTAAAACTCAGTTTTTAATTGTTAATTTTTCAGAGGCTAAATGTCATCTATACCAACAGAAATCTCTCAATTTTAAATTTACGATTTTGGATTTTGGATTGACTTTACCTGTAAGTATTCAGCTATAGCAATCGTTCATCCCCATATTTCTGACTTTTGTAATAAATTTTTTAATCTAAAATCTAAAATTTCCGATCATGGTTTTGTTCTTTGATTTGAATTTTGAACTTTGAATTTTTATGGCTGTAATTCGCTTAATTATATTAGCAACAGTAACGTTAGGACTAATTATATTATTAGTCCAAAACTTATCACCCTCACTGCCATTGGTATTTTTAGGAATGCGGACTCAATCCTTACCATTAGCGCTGTGGATTTTAGTCAGTATCATTGCTGGCATAATTACATCTGTAATAATTATCAGCTTGATCAAATTTATTACTTACCTAAATTTACAAGCACAACCTATACCTGTTTCCAAATCAATTCCTAGGTCATCCCGTGTCAAACCAAATACTCCACCCCCAACAAGTCCCCCTCCAGTCAGTCAATTTGATGATGAGGACGATTGGGAAACAAATGGAAATAAAGATAATTGGGATGATGAAGATAATTTAGCTCCAGAACCTTCCCCACCTAGAACCAGACCTAGTTCTGTTTATTCCTATAGTTCTCAAGCACCAGAAAATACTGCTGTGGGTAAAACTGAAACTATTTATGATGCTGATTATCGAGTAATAATCCCCCCATACGAAAAACCAAGTCAAGACAAAGTTACAGATGAGGACGACTGGGATTTTTTTGAGGATGACGAATTTGCAGATGATCATGAAAATAAGCCGCCTAAACGCTAATTTAAAACTTAGGACTTACGCACAAGTCACAAAAGAACCAACTTCGCCTAGCGTCCCTTAGGGATGGGAACAAAGGACGAGAAAAAATAGGGTTCGAGAGATATTTTGCGTAAGTCATAATAATATTTAATTGATTTTACAGGAGGAAATACTGGTGACTAATTTACTAAAAGGGGTTAATCTCTACTTGATTGGGATGATGGGAGTTGGGAAGACAACGGTAGGCAAATTATTAGCAGAGAAAATAGGTTATAGATTTATAGATACAGATGAATTAATCACTAAAGTTGCAGGTAAATCCATCAAAGAAATATTTACTCAAGATGGTGAAGCGGAGTTTCGACAACTAGAGAGTAATGTTTTAGCTCAAGTTTGTTCCTATACTAAGTTAATTATTGCTACTGGTGGAGGGATTGTCACCCAACAGTATAATTGGAGTTATCTCCATCATGGTTTAATAGTTTGGTTAGATGTACCAATTCCCATATTATTAGAGCGATTAGCACAAGATGATACAAGGCCACTTTTACAGAATTCAGATCCCCAAGCTAAACTGAATAATCTTTTACAACAACGTCAACCACTATACTCCCAAGCTGACTTACATATCACAATTCAAGCTACGGAAACGCCAGAAGAAATTGCCACACGCATCCTAGAAACAATTCCCAATGTAATCAAAGGGGAATAATTCACTTCAGAAGTTCAGAATGAAGAACATTTTTCCGTGATCTTCCTGTTCGCTATTCCCTAAATTCTTACGTTCTATCTATAAAAAGGAAGATTCATCGGGTAATTTCTTATCAAAAGAAAGATGCAAAGTTATCACATCAAGAGTTCAATTGAATTTATATTCTCTAGTTTTCCTAGATGGGGATAAAATCTATGACTATATTTTCTCTTGATGAACTCAAAAGTTTAGTCCAAAATCCTCAGTATCCATGCATTTCTCTGTATCTACCTGTAGAAAAAGTCGGAGGAGAAACCCGACAAAATCCGATTCGGTTTAAAAATTTAATTCGGGAAGCTGAAAATCGTTTAGATGAAATAGGGTTACGTCATGCTGAGACTGTAAGTTTACTCAAACCAGTGATGGAATTAGACAATACTGATTTTTGGGAAAATCAGAATCATGGATTAGTAATTTTTACGTCCCCAAATCTATTTCATCACTATTGTTTACCAATTTCCTGCCCTCAATTAGTGGTTATTGGCAACAATTTTCACATCAAACCGTTGTTAAATCTGATTAATAATGATGCAAAATTTTACATCTTGGCATTAAGTCAACATCATGTCAAATTTTACTCAGGAACGCGCTACCAACTCAATGAGGTAGCAGTAGAAAATATGCCTCATAATTTGGATGAAACTCTTCTAGAAGATGAATTACAAAAAGGCATACAGCACAGAGTTGGTATACCTTTAGGTGCAACTTCTGCTGCTCAACATCCCGGTTCTGTACATGGACAGGGTAGTCCTGATAGAGAGAAGCATGAAGAAGATATTTTACAATTTTGTTATGCTGTTGATAGTGCATTACATCAAAAAATACGCGGTGAAAAAACACCCTTATTATTAGCAGGAGTAGAGTATTTATTACCAATTTACAGACAGGCAAATACTTATCCCTATTTATTAGAAACAGGTATTTATGGTAATGCAGAAATTCTTAAACCCCAGGAATTAAATCATGCAGCTTGGGAAATTGTCCAGCCTTTATTTCAGCAAGAATATCAAAATTTAATAGAGGTTTATTTGCAACTAGCTGGTGAAAAAAGTAGAAAAATAGCCAATGATATCCAAGAAATTATCACCGCAGCCTATTATCAACGAGTTGATACTTTATTTTTACCTATCAAACAATATATATGGGGTAAATTTGATAGGCAAAATGTTACAGTTGATTTACATTCAGAACCCGAATTAGATGATGAAGATATGTTAAATTTCGCAGCGATTCACACACTTTTAAATGGTGGTAAAGTTTATCATCTTCAACCGGAATCAATACTTGATGGAGTCAATGTAGGGGCTATTTTTAGATATTAAACAGTCGAATATCTAACTTGATATCCCCGATTTCTTAAAGAAGTTGGGGATAGGTTTAGCTATACAAAAAACCTAGTAATCTACAAGGGGAAAAATTCTAAACGATAACGATATAATGCAACTGGTTGAGAACCTGCGGTAAAGTAATCAGGATCTTGGGGAGAAAGATAGACTGCGGTTACTTGATCTGCTGTAATAGTGGGGAAAGATGTAGAAAGTTTTTGATAAGCGGTGGTTGATTCTACAGTATTAAAATAGGGACGAGAACCACCTTTAAATAATTGTTGAAAAACTTCTGTAGAGATGAATTGATCATCTGATATTGTTTCTGTAGCGCGGGCAGTAATAATGGAAACTAATTGACGTTCACCGCGCAAAAATGTAATTTGCCGATTGGGTGATTTAGGATCTACCTTCGATGATAATACAGCGTTATCTCCTAGATAAGCTTTGGTTAAATTTAAACTATTAAATTCTCTATCAGCTACTAATATTGGGGTTTGATTATTAAGTTGAGGAATGATTTTTAAGGGAAAATAACTTGGTACAACTTTGACAAATTTAACTAAAAAACTGATTGGTTGATTTAATTGACTGCGATTACCTTCAAAACCTGGCGTGACTATATTTGGTGCTAAAGGTGCAGCTAAATCTACTAATGTGCTGGTAACTTTCCAAGTTCCAGACATCCATTCAGGATAAACTAAATCTCCCTGTGCTGGTTTGACTGATGTTAATTTTTCCCATTGGGGAAACTTGGCTAAATGTTCCGCTAATTCTCCAGCTTGTGCTTGATTATTTCCTAAGAACAAAAAAAGCATTAAGCAAAAACTAACAATTATTTTTATCAACATATTCAATAATTAAAAATTGGTAATTAAAGGGTAATTCATGAATTACCCTTACTTTCCTTTGGCGTAAGTTCTAAAGAGGTCGGGGAACTGTTGCAAACTAGAGATTTTTTAGGGATAAAGGTTGCCAGATCTCTCCATATTTTTCTTTTAGAAGTTGCCAAGATTCTACTTGTCCTGGTTCATATTCTCCTGGTTTACCCCATTGTAAAAAGAGGCTTAATGCGGGTTTTTCTTCCACATCTAAAAACCGAATGGCATAGGTTGTAAAATTTCCTCTTTTGGCTTCCCCTGTTTCAAATTTCACTTGTTGAATCATGTCCATGTTTAAATGAAATTCAAAGCCTTCGGTGTGCATATTCGCATATTTACCTTTTGGTAATTCGGCATAAAATAGCTTTTCTATTTTGCCTCTGGCTTCTAAAACGGCAGCACTGCTGGTAACAATTAAACGCAATGTTCCCAAGGTTTCACAAGCTTCTAAAAATTCTTTCAATGTTGTACTCATATTTGTTGATTTTTTAGTTATTAAATTGATGACAACTGACAACTGACAACTAACCACTGACCACTGACTAATTTACTACGTTTCGTATCTTTCATAGGCGGCAACAATTCGTTGTACTAAGGGATGACGAACTACATCTTTTTGGGTAAATTCGCAAACTGCAATTCCTTCGACGTTTTTTAAAATTTGTAACGCTACTTCTAAACCGGATTTTTGATGGGGTGGCAAATCGGTTTGGGTAATATCACCTGTAATGACCATACGGGAGTTAAAACCCAATCGGGTTAAAACCATTTTCATTTGTGCCTGTGTGGTATTCTGGGCTTCATCAACGATAACAAAGGCGTTATTCAAGGTTCGTCCCCGCATATAAGCTAGTGGTGCAACTTCGATGATTTCCCGTTCCATTAAATTAGGGACTTTTTCGGGGTCTATAAATTCGTTAATGGCATCATAAAGGGGACGGAGATAGGGATTAACTTTTTGTTGTAAGTCTCCTGGTAAAAAGCCGAGTTTTTCCCCAGCTTCGACTGCGGGACGGGTTAAAATCAGTCGTTCAAATTGATTACTTAGTAATGCTTGGACAGCGACGACCACAGCGAGGTAGGTTTTTCCTGTTCCCGCAGGTCCAATACAAAAGGTTAAATCACGTCTACGCAGTGCGTCTATATATTGGCGTTGGTGAAAAGTTTAGCGCGAACGTCTAAACCCCGGCGAGTTTTGGCGAGGACATCGCGCTGTAGGTCTTGTAGTTGGTCTTCTCTATTGGTATCTAGGGCTTGACGGGCTGTTAAAATATCGGCACTAGAGATATTATTACCTTGAATCCATAAATTTTCTAGCGATCGCACTAATCTTTTGGCTAATTCTACTTGATTCGGTGTTCCCGAAATTAATAATTCTTGTCCGCGTAGAACTAAATTAGCTCCTGTTTGTTGAGATAGAAACTTGATATTTGCCTCACTATATCCTGCTAGAGCGATCGCACTGGACATATTAGGCAGTTGAATTATGTAATCATCTGCCATATTATTGCTGAATGGGGTAAAAACTAGTTGTTAACAAAATTTATATTTTCCTATTAATAGAATGGACTAAATAATTTCCAGTTAGTAGTGAGGAATTTATTCCTCATTTGAGTTTACTCACTGATATTTTAAAATGAAAATCCTAGAATTTTCTACTAATTAAAGTTTTTATGATTGGGAAATAGGCTGACAACATTTGTTAATTCTTGGCTGACAAACCCGCAATAGATACGGAATTCTTAGCCAAGATTTGACAATACTGTTGTCTCCTGTCTCCATCCATTCCAGAGTTTAATCTGTCACCAACGTTTTTAAATTACCCGTAGGCGGCGAAAAAAATAACCAACAATTAAAAATCCCTAACCAGCTTTTGTAATTTGCTTTTTTTTAATTTTTAATGTTTAATTTTTAATTTCGCTGCTGCCATACTAGCGTAAACGTGGTTTAACAACTGGTCTAGGAATATTACCTTCTCTTTCTTTCGACTTGGGTGATAGTATCCGTTCTTCTTGGTCTTCATCAAAAGACAGACTATCCCGACTCTGGGAACTGCTGCCGTAAATATCCAGGTATACTGATTGTCCAGATAATTCTGCGGCCGCGGCAATAACAGTACGAATTGCCTGGATATTTCTTCCCCACCGACCAAACACTTTTCCTTTATCAGTGCTATCGAAAGCAATGCGAATCCAAACTCGCTTGAGAGTTTGAGATACTTCACAATCAATGCTTAAAGATTCTGGAGATTCTAAAAACGGCTGTACAAGAAACTTTACCAGTCCAACATAATTAGGACTGGTTGTTGGGGATTTCATCTCAAGATTATGATGCGGCTGTTGCACTGACCTGTTCAAAAACGTTAGCTTTTAGGAGGATACTACGAACTGTATCGGTGGGTTGAGCGCCTTGTTGTAGTCGCTTAACAATGGCGGGAACGTTTAATTTTACTTCGTCAGTTCTGGGATTATAGAATCCTAGTTCTTCGATGGGGCGACCGTCACGACGAGTCAGGCTGTTAATAGCAATAATCCGGTAACTTGCTTCCCGCTTTTTGCCAAATCTTTTTAAACGCAGTTTGATCATGTTGAGAACCGTTTTTCCTGTTCCTATGTAGTAAGTTTGTGGCTGATTGATGAGGAAGTGACTAGACTATGATATCTATATTCACAACTTCTCACACTGAAATGCTAATTTTAGCACTTCCCAGGCACAAATGGCTATTAGTTAATGCCAGTTGTCAGTTATCAAGCAGAAAAAATCTTCCCCCCCCCCTGCTGGAGAATATATAATCAGGCGCAAAACCATCTGGGTTCAATTGCAGCAGTTTCCCTCATTACGAGGTACAGATATTCAGGAAGTGCTGTATGACTGGTTGTACCTCACTTGAATAAGCAATAGTTAGGTAAGTGGATGTAAAATCTCTGAAAACTTCTTCATTCCTGCCTTCTATCGGTCATCGAGGGTAGTCGAGATGCTTAACTATTGCCTCCTACCTCTAGTCAAGTCCTACCTAACTGGAAGCACTGGTATAAAACCGGAGAGCAAATCGCCAAAACTGAGTGGAAATGAACAATAATAGCAAAGCTAAAAATCCTGAACCTAAAAACCAGATAAATTCAATTTTTCCTAACATAGCTTGGGCGGGAATAGTAGTTAAAAAAGCGACTGGAACTACAAAGGTAAAGAAAAAGCGATAAGTAACGGGATAAGCTATAATGGGATACCTTCCAGCTTCTAATAATCCCTCTAATACTTCAGTAATGTTATATATTTTCACAAACCAAATGCTAGTTGCTCCTAGAATAAACCACAGACTATAAAGAATAACTAATCCACAAATTAAGGGGAAAATAGTTAGTAAATATTTATCAATTCCCAAGTTCAATTGTTGACCGGCATAGAAAATAATCAGTAATCCGAGAATTATATCTGGTATTCCCCAGGGTGAAAGGGTGTGACAAGATAACCAGAACTGACTGGGAATGGGTTTTAATAAGATAAAATCTAAAGTACCTTCCTGGACATGACGAACGATACGATTTAAGTTAGGAGCGAGAAAAGTCCCACTAAAACCTTGTAATAAGGTGAAAATTCCTAAGACGACTAAAGCTGCTGCCCATGGCCAACCTGTAAATGTGTAGCCTGTGCGGTAAAATAGGGATAAACCAAACATACTACCTGCTAAATTACCTAAGCTACTGATAGCAGCAATGATAAAATTGATCCGATATTCCATTTCAGCGGAGATAGAGGCACTCCAGAACAGTTTCAGCACTTTTAAATATCTTGACATTTTTTGCTTTTACTCCAATATGTATTGCAAAGTAACTTTATCTAAACTTAATCTGCTGAAAGGAATTTTATAAATTTATCAACGTTAAAATGCAAATTATTTAGGAAATTATAGCTTATGCACTTTAATTTACCGGACTTAATCAAATCAATCGGTTACTTTGGCGTATGGGGAATTATTTTTGCTGAATCTGGTTTATTGATTGGCTTTTTTCTTCCTGGTGATAGTTTACTATTTACTGCGGGATTTGTGTCTTCTCAAAACTTTTTAAATATTTGGGTGCTGATTTTTGGAGCATTTGTTTTTGCTGTCTTAGGTGATAATGTCGGCTATTTTACGGGGCATAAATTTGGGAGGAAATTATTTGATAAACAAGATTCCTGGTTATTTCATAAAAAACATATTGCCAAAACCCAAGATTTTTATGAAAAGCATGGGAAAAAAACCATTGTTTTAGCGAGATTTATGCCAATTGTCAGGACTTTTGCCCCCATTGTAGCAGGAATTGGGGCTATGCACTATCGCTCTTTTATGTCCTATAACTTAATTGGTGGCTTTATTTGGACATTCGGTATTACCTTATTGGGGTTTTTCTTGGGTAAATCTTTACCAGCAGAACAATTAGATAAGTATCTATTACCAATAATTGGCTTAGTTGTGATTATTTCTTTATTACCATCAATTATTCATTTAATTCAAGGCAAAAGAGTGAAGAAATAAAGATGACAGATGATGGGTGATTTGTCAAGTATACCAAAGATGACCAAAAACTGGTAGGGTTAAACAAAGGAAAATATTTTTTGTGGATGTTGCGATTTGAAAACACGTTCTAATTATTGGCAACTTTTACCATATATCCGCACCCAGTGGGAAACTATCGCTAAGGGTTTTGTGGGAATTTTAGGATATGTACTGGCAACTTTAACCCTGATTAATGTCGCGGGTAAGTTGGCAGTTCCCTTTGGTGATGGTAATGTATTAGCGATCGCTCAATTAGCAGGTATTAGCGCTGTGATATTTCTCCTCCGAGGCTTTTTCCAGTCTCTGCAAGATTTATACATGGCCAGGGCAGCGTTACGGGTGGCTTTTTACCTGCGTCAACGGGTTTACTCACATTTACAAAAACTCAATCTCAGCTATTTTGAAACTGCCAAAGCTGGAGATTTATCCTATCGTCTGACGGAAGATGTGGACAGGGTTGGGGAAGTTATTAATAAACTGTTTCATGATTTTATTCCCTGTGTTTTACAGTTAATTGCTATTCCTATTTATATGATTTATTTGAATTGGCAATTGACTTTAGCGACAGTAATTGTTGCCCCCATTATGGCAATTTTAATTGGTTGGTTTGGGGAGAGATTAAGAAAATTTTCTCTCAAAAGTCAAAATCGTATTTCCGACTTATCTGCTATTTTAACAGAAGTTTTTAGCGGTATTCGCTTAATTCAAGCTTTTGCGGCGGAAAGATACGAAATAGAGCGATTTACCCATGAAGCAGAACGGAGTTTTAAAGCTAAATATTCCACCGAAAGATTAAAAGC
>JBJTTJ010000200.1:0-6322 GCA_046080125.1 Cuspidothrix sp. | reverse complement strand
AGGATTAGCTAAATCTGGGTTGTAGTTTTGCAATCCTTCTAAGCTGCGTTTGGAGTAACGATCTACCAAATGAATGTAAACGTGAGCGCCCCAATCTGCACCACCTTCTAGCATACCTACACGCAATTGGGGGAAGCGTCTGGTGACACCACCAAAGAATAAGGCTTTAGCAAATGCTTGTGAACCATCGGCAAAGTGTCCAATATGGTTATTCATATAGTTGCTGATGGAAGAGCGTCCTGTCCATCCTTGACTACCATAGTGGGTGGTGAGAGGTACGCCTAATTCCACAGCTTTAGCCCAGAATGGATCATAGTCGTATTCACTATCTAGACCGAAAAAGTCAATGTAAGAGGCATATTTGCCAATTTCCAGGAATTGAGCGGCTGGGTATTTATCTGCTATTGCTTTAATTGGTCGTCTCACACCACCGGGAATATTTGCAACTTTTAACCCCAGTGTTTTTACTGCAAATTCTAACTCTTCAATCGCTTCTTGGGGGGTAGTCATGGGGATACCAGCTACCACAGTCAGGCGATCGCTATATGGGCGGTAAATATCAGCATGATAGTGATTAATTGCCCGTTGCAATAATTGACGATTCTCCTTACTTGCACCAGCCGCAGCTAAGGCATTATTAGGAAATAACACCGAATAATCAGATCCTTGCTCCCCTTGACGTTCATACAGTAATGCGGGGAGAGTGTAGGTAGCTAAATCTAAGGTATTACGGGTAACTCTAGCCCACCAAGGCGATCGCAATGTCCGATAATATTGACGTTCTTCGGGAGTTTGCTCATACCAGTCCTTACCTTCACTTTTCGTATTTAGACGAGAAGATTCGGCCTTCCGTAATTCATCTACCAGTTTTACACCGCCATAGTGAGCAATATAATCCTCAAGGGCAGGAGTAAAATCATTGGTGTGGACATCAGTATCAATGACAGGATAATCGAGATTGGCTCTAACTGCGGCTGAGGGAGAGCTTTTCAATTTGCTATATTTAGTCATATTTTCCTTAGAAAAGTTGCAAGACAATTTAGATGTTCGACTTCTCAAATAATTGCAGAATCTAAAAGTTATGAATTTTCAAGAAATCGGGGATCTGTGGGAGAACGTACTGCTGATTTTGACTTTCTCGTCTTTTGGACAAGCTTAACTTTCCGATAGTTTAAAACTCCGGTAGGCTTTTAACGTCTGTGCTGACGATCTGTAGGGTGCGTCAGATGCGATAAATTGGCTAAGTGGCTAGTTACAATTAAATATAAAATGTGGGATGGGCATCTTGCCCGTCAGCAGGCTAGAAGCCTGTTCCACTATCTAACAATTAATTAAGCCTACTTACTTATTATCAACAAATTTTCGACTGACGCACCAAAGTTTTTTATTTATGCCGACACCAATGTTTTTTCCTGTTGTTTAACAGTAAAACGATTTACTGGACGACGTAAACCGAGGTTTTCACGCAAGGTATTACTCTCATATTCAGTACGGAATAGTCCACGTTTTTGCAAAACAGGAACGACTAAATTTACAAATTCATCCAACCCTGTAGGTAGAATAGGTGGCATAATATTGAAACCATCAGCCGCACCATTGATAAACCATTCTTCTAATTGATCAGCAATAGTTTCAGGAGTACCCAAAATAGTACGATGACCCCGTGCGGTCGCCAAAGATAAATACAATTGACGTAAAGTAAGACCACCGCGAGTAGCTAGGTCTGTCACCAGTTTCAGGCGACTCTTATTATTGTTAGTATCACTGGGTAATTCCGGCGCTAAATCATCAAAAGAATATTTTGATAAATCCACGCCTTTATAATAAGTTTTGAGAATACCCCAAGCTACATCAGGATGAATTAAAGACTGTAAAAACTCATATTTTTCTTGAGCTTCTTCCTCAGTGCGGCCTATGATAGGGAAAGCACCGGGCATGATTTTGAGATCATCGGGAGAACGTCCGTATTTTGCTAACCTTCCTTTGACATCTGTATAGAACGCTTGAGCATCAGCTAAAGTTTGATTAGCTGTAAAAATTACTTCAGCAGTACGGGCAGCTAAATCTCTACCTGGTTCAGAAGCACCAGCTTGGACAATAACTGGATAACCTTGGGGTGGACGAGCAACATTTAACGGACCTTTAACAGAAAAATGTTTGCCCTTGTGATTTAATGTGTGTAGTTTATCGGCATCAAAATAAACACCTGATTCTCTATCTCGGATAAAGGCATCATCTTCCCAACTATCCCACAATCCTTGCACCACTTCCACAAACTCTTCAGCCCGTTCATAACGCTGGCTGTGTTCTGGGTGATGTTCCAACCCGAAATTAGCCGCCGCATTCTCATTACCTGTGGTGACAACATTCCACCCTGCACGGCCATTACTTAAATGGTCTAGAGAAGCAAACTTCCGTGCCAATGTATAAGGATCTTCGTAAGTAGTGGAAGCTGTGGAAATAAAACCGATATTTTTGGTGACAGATGATAAAGCGGAAAATAGCGTCACAGGTTCAAAATGAGCCAGTTTACCGTTACGAATCTGAGTTTCAGGAGAACCACCCCAAATACCTGGACTATCTGCTAGAAAAACCGCATCAAATAATCCACGTTCCGCAGTTTGGGTAATTTCTTTGTAATGTTCAAAATTCAAACCTGCATCTATTTGTGTATTGGGGTGTCGCCATGCAGAAATATGATGTCCAGTGGCTTGAATAAATGCACCTAAACGAAACTTGCGTGTTTTGCTCATATATCTTCTCTTCCTTTCTTCCTTGGGTCCGGTAAGGGATAGGTACCTTTATGGTTCAATCAATTCAGTCTTCTTCTGAAAAACCGAAAGTAATAAATTTAGGACTTACGCGCAAGTCACTGAAAAACGAACCACTCCAGGCACAGAGTTCACAGAGAAATGAGGTTTTGAGAGATATTTTGCGTAAGTCCTGAAATTTTTGTCTAATGGCAATTATTTAAACTGCTGCTAATACCTTTTGATATTGGTTAACTGGACGAGATAAGCCCAAATTTTCCCGCAGA
Organism: Cuspidothrix sp.; assembly: GCA_046080125.1. GTDB lineage: Bacteria > Cyanobacteriota > Cyanobacteriia > Cyanobacteriales > Nostocaceae > Cuspidothrix. The sequence continues at coordinate 3,285 of JBJTTJ010000200.1, read as the reverse complement.
GTCTTTCCTTCATACTCAGTACGGAACAATCCCCGCCGCTGTAATTCAGGAATTACTAAGTCTACAAAATCGTCTAGTCCACCAGGAAGATAAGGCGGCATAATGTTGAAGCCGTCAGCAGCATCATTGACAAACCAGCTTTCCAGTTGATCTGCTATTTGTACTGGTGAGCCGATAATTGTCCAGTGACCACGCGCTCCGGCAATCCATTGATAAAGTTCCCGAATGGTAAAATTATGTTTGCGAGCAATATCAATTAATAATGCTTGGCGACTTTTGTTATCATTGGTTTCTGGTAATTCTGGCAGTGGTCCATCTAAGGGATAGCCAGAAAGATCCGTACCTATCAGTCCTTGCAATAGGGCTAAACCCACTTGAGGATGTATTAAATCTTGCAGTTCTTGATATTTAGCTTTTGCGTCTGCTTCTGTTAGTCCTACTACGGGAAAGACTCCAGGCATAACTTTCAGTTGATCTGGTGTACGTCCATATTTTGCTAATCTACCTTTAACATCTGCATAGAAGGCTTGAGCATCTTCTAGGGTTTGTTGAGCAGTAAATATAACTTCGGCAGTTCTCCCCGCCAGTTCTTTACCATCTTCAGAAGAACCTGCTTGCACAATTACAGGATAACCTTGGGGCGGACGGGCAATGTTTAATGGTCCGCGCACGGAAAAAAATCTACCTTTATGGTTCAGTTCATGTATTTTATTGGGGTCGTAGTAAAAAGCTGTTTCTTTATCACGGATAAAAGCATCATCTTCCCAGCTATCCCACAAACCTCTGACTACATCAATAAATTCGTGGGCGCGAATATAGCGTTCTGCATGAATAGGATGGTTTTCCAAACCGAAGTTTCCAGCAGCTTCACTACTTCCTGTTGTGACTACATTCCATCCTGCTCGTCCTCCAGAAATATGATCTAGGGAAGCAAATTTACGTGCCAGAATATACGGATCTTCATAGGTGGTAGAGGCTGTGGCGATAAAACCAATCTTTTCTGTCACCGCAGACAAGGCTGAAAATAGGGTGACAGGTTCAAAGTCCCCACCAAAGGCTGTCCGTCCTTCTGCACCAGGACGATGTTGTAAGGCTAAACCGTCGGCGAGAAAAAATGCGTCAAATTTACCCCGCTCGGCTGTCTGGGCTATCTGCTTATAATGCTGGAAGTTGAGAGCGCCATTACTCCGTGCTTGGGGATGTCGCCAAGCTGCAACGTGCTGACCTGCTCCGGGTAAAAATGCACCTAGTCTTAGTTGTCTTTTTTGTTTGCTCATATCAGAATCCAAGTAATATTTTTTACTAAATGAATATAGAATGATAAAAATTTTCTGGTCTGGCAGTTGTCATATATATCAATGTGACTACCTTATGTTTGTTGGGAAGGCTTTTTCAACTCCTTAGCCATCGTTGTAGGCATTAGCGTTAGTGGTGGGTTGCCGATAAAACTACTGTATCTCGACTGATTTATCATAGATTAATAGTATAATCTCATAACTCTCATCAAAAAGCAAGTACCTTTCCAGAAAAATATGGTGAACTAAATTTGTTGGCACCTAATTGTTAGATATTCTAAGTATTTGATGACTTGAGGGTGTGCAGAGTGGGCGATAGCAAAGTGCTGCTGCAAGCACTTCGCTCAATTTGAATACACAATATAGAACAAACGTACTGATGTTTTACTACTGAGTAAATAAATATGTGCATGAAAACCAGTAATATCAGTATTTGTATTCATAGTTCTTGATTTCACCTCTTGTTCTCAAGTATAACTTGACAATTATTTAGATATACTAATTATTAGTCAGTCATAAATTTAGTTAAATATTTTCTTGTCAAACCACTTGAATTTTCTTTGTGATCATGTAATACTACTAGAACAATCACTAGTAAATCGGTCAACAAACTGTAGTTTCTATTTTGTCTCAAGTCATCAATAAATTAATTCCCACCCACGTCAAGACAGTGGAAACACACGCTCAAAGAACGTGAATCAGTGAAAGCGATAGCTTCGCTCACCAGGGGCAACGCTCACTCCAAAGAGTTCTATATTGAGCGATATGCTAGATTTACTGCTCTTGTTCGAGTCGCTGCTTAGTCAAACACTGCATTCAACCATTCCTAAATTGAGATCACAGATTTATGAGTTATCAAAACATAGAAATCAAACCAATTGCTGGACGTATCGGTGCAAAAATAAAAGGTGTTAATCTAGCTGAAAACCTCAGTGATGAAATCATCAGCGAAATTAGAAAAGCCCTAATTGAATATAAGGTCATCTTCTTTCGTGGACAAGAATTAGATGCTAATGGACAAGTAGCTTTTGCACGGCGTTTTGGTGAAATAACTACTGCACATCCCACAGTTCCATCACTTCCTGGACATCCAGAAGTATTGGACTTAGATTACAGCCGTACCGTTGCCCGTGCGAATAGCTGGCACACCGATGTTACATTTGTAGATCGTCCGCCCCTTGGCTCGGTCTTGAGGGCATTGGTAATTCCGCCGGCGGGAGGGGATACCATTTGGGCAAATTCGGTGACTGCATACCAAGATTTACCGGAGCATTTGCGTAATTTAGCGGACAAACTTTGGGCTGTACATAGCAATGCTTATGATTATGCCACAGCCTTTGATCTGCCTGAAGAAGTAAAATCTTACCGAGATGTGTTTACTTCTACAGTGTATGAAACCTTGCATCCAGTGGTGAGAATTCACCCTGAATCTGGGGAAAAAGGTCTGTTTATTGGTGGTTTCGTGCGCCAAATTCGCGGTTTATCTCCTACTGAATCAGGGGATATTATTCGACTATTGCAATCTTATATTACACGACCTGAGAATACAGTGCGTTGGCGTTGGCAAGTTGGAGATGTGGCATTTTGGGATAACCGCGCTACTCAACATTATGCCATTGCCGATTATGGAGATCAACCCCGTCGCGTACAGCGTGTAACCATTGCTGGTGATCTTCCTTTAGGTATTGACGGTAAGTATAGTCAAGCGATAAAAGGCGATTCTTCCGCATATATTCCTAGTCTTGTAGCAGCTTAATCTCACTCAACCCCATTATCTTGTAAAAAATGGGGAATAATGTAGAGACGTTTCATGAAACGTCTCTACACTGTAATTGGAAAATTAAAGGATTTTTATTTTATGGCTTTAACACCTTCGACAATGTTACCTTTAGGAACTTTAGCACCTAATTTTAATCTCCCAGATGTGGTGACAGGTAAAACGATTTCATTGGCAAACTTTGCTGATAAAAAAGCTTTAGTAGTTATCTTT
>JBJTTJ010000199.1:0-3890 GCA_046080125.1 Cuspidothrix sp. | reverse complement strand
CGATCAGCTATATCTAAAATACGGTTATCATGGGTGACAAGCAAAATAGTACAATTTTGTTCTTTAGCTAACATTTGCATTAATTCCACCACATCGCGGCCTGATTGTTTATCTAATGAAGCTGTAGGTTCATCTGCTAATACTATTTTTGGGTGACTAACTAAAGCGCGGGCGATCGCAACTCGTTGTTTTTGTCCACCTGATAAACTCTCTGGATAGTACTTAATATGTTCCCATAAACCAACGTGTTCTAACATCGCTATAGCTTTGGCGTTAATATCGTCTTTGAAGTAATTTTCATGTAACTCTAAAGACATTCGTACATTTTCTTTTGCTGTTAAAAAACTCATTAAATTATGTGCCTGAAAAATATAACCAATTTGACGACGTAATTTAGTTAATTGTCCTTTAGTTGCGCCTGACATTTCCTGTCCTAATATTTGTAAACTACCATTTTGGGCAGAACGTAAACCCCCCATTAATGATAATAGGGTAGTTTTGCCCGAACCGGATGGGCCTGTCATAATCACAATTTCCCCGGCTTTAATTTCTAAGTTGATATCAAATAATACTTGTTTTTTTAAATTTCCTTCACCAAAATAATGATGCAGTTGAGAAACATGAATTACTGTATCTGAAGCGATTTTTGATTGCGTATTAATTTTTAACATGGTTTATTATGAGTATTTTGTGATGGTTTGTAGTCAGCAATTTATTGCCTATTCTTCTTTCTGAACACATCGGGACTAAAGTCCTGACTACGAACTTTTTAGGAACTTTAAAAAATGTCCGCAGGGTCAGCAGAACGAAGTTTTTTTAGGGCGATCGCCCCAGAAACACTACACATAATCACCGTCAAAATAAACACAGTTATTGCTCGATCTACTTTCATAGAAATGGGTAACATAGTAGCTGCAAAGGTGAGTTGATATAATCCAAAAGAAAGAAAAAATGCCGGTAAATAACCCAAAATAGCTAAAAACAAAGCCTCTTGTATTAAAACTCCTAAAAGATAACTATCTGTATAACCCATTGCTTTGAGAGTTGCATATTCTGGAAGATGATCGGAAACGTCAGAATAAAGAATTTGATAAACAATGACAATACCAACAATAAAACCAACTCCTACACCCAATCCAAAAATAAAACCAATACCTGTACTATTAGCCCAATAATTCTTTTCTTTTTGGGCAAAATCTTCTGGTATTCCTATTTCTACAAAGGGATGTTTAGAATCTGGATTTAATCCTATTCTCAGTTGTGTTTTGATTTTCTCCACATCTGCACCTGGTTGGAGATTAATTAAACCTACTTCAATTTGATCGGGTTTACGTTCAGGAAATAGTTGCAAAAAAGTGGAATCACTAGCAATCACATTACCATCAGCAGCAAAAGAAGCACCATTACTAAATACACCTTTAACACTCACAGATTTATTATTCAGTTCTGTTTGAAAATTGCCTGTTTTTTTAAAGATTTCACCTACAGCACCATATTCTGGACGGCCAGCTTGATCAAACATCACTTGATTTAGTGCTTTGAGAGTATTATTATTTTTTTGCACTTCTGGAAATTTTAATCCTGGTTGATTTGGATCTACTCCCCAAACTAAAATAGGTCGATCAATCCGTGTTTCAGGATTGCGCCATTGTCCTGTACCAATATAAACAGAATTAACTGATTTTACTCCATCATAACTTAATGCTTGATATAGTTTATCTCTGGAAAAACTTTTCACAGAAAACAAGGTATTAAACTGAGGATTAATCAATACTAAATCTGCGGATAAATTCCGATGTGGTTGAATAGCTGCATCAAACAATGCACTTTCAAAACCCATCTGAATAAATATCAACATATCAGCAAAGGTAATCCCAGCCACGGCAACAGCTAACCGCGTTTTTTCTTTCATTAACTGACGCAAAGCAAGAGGTGTTTTCAAAAATAGTTTTTTAGTCATTTGTCATTAGTTATTAGTTATTGAACATTGGGTTATTCATCCTCCCACTAATCATCATTACAATTCAATTGCTGTTTGTACTTGCAAGTTGGTTAACCCTGCAACTTTTTTACTATCTTCAGAAGTAAGTTTAATTTTAACTTCAATAACTCGACTGTCTAAATTTTCTCCTGGTTGATCACTAAACACATTTTGACGATTGACTTGTAAACCAATTTGGGCAACTTCTCCCCGCAGTTCACCTGTAAATGTAGGACTGGTAATTACAGCTTTTTGTCCAATCTTTATCTTACTAATATCAGTTTGATAAACTTCTGCTACTGCTAACATTTGTTCTGTTTGTGCAAAGTCTGCAATACCAGATTCACTTATTTTCTCACTGACACGGGTATGAATTTTGAGAATTTTTCCTGTCATTGGAGCGCGAATAAATGCTGCTTGGAGTTCGGTTTGGGAGCGTTTAAGATCAGCGATCGCACTTTCTACTTCTGTTTGTGCTAAGTTTACATCTACAGGACGAACTTCGGCAATACTGTTAAGTGTAGCTTTGGCTTCGTTAATTTGTTTATTGCTAGTAGTGTTAATTCTATTTAATGCCACTTTTGCTTCGGCTAATTGTTTGGTTGCTGTAGAATTTATCCGTTCAATAACTGCTTTAGCTTCACTTAATTGTTGTTTGGCAGTTTCTACATTTAACCGTTTACTATCAATTAAAGAATTAGAAATTGCCCCTTCAGAAAATAACTGTTGATAACGTTGATATTCTGCTTCTGCATTTTTTAATTCTGCTGTTAATTTATTAATAGTTGCCTGTTGGGCAATTCTATCACCTTGCCATTGAGCTTCTATTCTGGCAATATTTTGTTGTTGGGCGTTTTTATCACCTTCATACTGGGCTTTTATTCTCTCAATATTAGCTGTTTGTGCTTGAATTTCTCCTGATTTAGCTCCTGCTTTTATTTGCTCAAGTTTGGCACGGGCAATTCTGACTTTTTTCTCAGCTTGTTGGACAGCATTTTGCAATTCATCCCGTGAATATAAAATCGCAATTATCTGTCCTGATTTAACTATATCACCTTCTTTAAAGAGGATTTTTTCTACTCTATCTCCATCTAAGGCTAAAGGTGCAGATAATTTAATTATTTCCGTTTCTGGTTCTAGTCTTCCTAATGCAGTCACCATTGGGGAAATTGGGACAATTGGTTTGGCTTCAATTACAGAAGATTTACCCATTTTTCCTAAGTTAGAAGTCCCATAAATAGCAATTCCTCCTGTTATCGCAGTGGCCGCAATTATTAAAGCAATTAACCCTTGATTTTTCGGTTTAAACAACAGTTTATAACTCATTTTGATTTCCCTATTTATGAAGCAGATTTACTAAATTTATAGATGCTTAATTACTAACCTTACTCTCATTTTGTTGTCGCAAATAGGCTGCTATCATTTCTCCTAAAAGCTGACATTGTTCAGAGAAATCAATATTCTCATTACCCCATAATTTCTCTAAAACCACACCATTTACAAAACTCAAAACAAAAGATGCTAATACCACGTCTCGAACACCTAATAAATCACAGGCTACTTGCTGACACCGTTGATTAGCACGTTTAAAAACCGTACTATTAGTTAGCATTATTTTTGAGTCTTGATGTTGGCAAAAATCTACCCATAGATAAGTCCATTTAATTAAATAATCCTCATTTTTAACAAGATATTGACCCAACGCTGCCATCAATTCTAATAAGTTATTTTTTCCTCCAAATTCTGTCAAAGCCGTAATTATATCCTGCTGACTAATTTCTTCCACCAATTGCTCAAACAAAGCTTGTTTATTGGGAAAATAATGATAGAGTGCGCCAGTGGAAACGTTTAAACTCGCAGAAATCTGCCGAATAGTAATAGCTGCATAGCCTTTTTCAGCAAACAAATC
>JBJTTJ010000198.1:0-33948 GCA_046080125.1 Cuspidothrix sp. | reverse complement strand
GAAGTATTTAGTCGTTCACTACCTCCCGATGCTACTTTATAATCTCGCACATCTCGTAAACCAATTAATCCTACTGATGAGGGAAAATTTTCAGGACGGTTAGGAAAACCATCTCTTAACTGTCTTAAAACTGATATTAATGTTTGGTCTTGTAAAGAGTCAATTTCATCTATAAATAATACTATGGGACGATTGATAGCTTTTGCCCAACCTCTTAAAAAAGCCTTAATTCTGCTTCCTGCTTCTTCCTGTTCCCATTGTTTAGTAGGAGGTTGTAATTCTTCTGGTAAACTATCTTGAATTGTATTATACCAGCTTCCTAAAATGGCTAATTCTGCGGTGATGGGATCATGATTAAATGCACTGCCTACTTCTACGGATACCATGACTGCGGCATAATTTCCGGTATCGGTAAGTTGTTTTGCTAGGGATAACATGGCGGTGGTTTTCCCTGTTTGTCGTGGTGCGTGTAGAACAAAATAACTTTCTTGTTCAATTAAAGTTGATAAGTCGGGTAAACGACTGGTGGTTGAGAGTGTATAGTTTTTTTTAGGGTTACAAGGACCTGCAATATTAAACCAGCGATTCATCATGATTTTGGTAATAGGTGAACTCTTTAAGTTTACTGTAACTTGATCAGGATCAAAAAGATTTGTATTCTTGTATTTGAGCAGTTATTTTTTAGCATCTTAAATTGTGTACATGATTTAGATGCACCGGGGAGTATCAACTTCAGTAGTAAAGATGTTCTGCCTTTCTATTTAAAAGAATTAGTTTCATAATCAATTAAAGAGTATAAAATCATAACATTAGCATAAAAACCTGAACATACTCATAATTTATCACAGATGCTGTCTTTAATAGATTCTATTAATCCCTGGTTAATGGGATTAGGCTTAAATGTAATTTTGTTAGGAATAGTCGCCATTATTCCTAAAAAGTTACTCACACCCGCAGGAATACTTAATGCCGGGTTATTAGGAGTAATCATTTGGGGAACACTAGGTTGGCAAGGATATCTAGTAGTAGTGTTTTATTTTATTGTTGGTTCCGGGGTGACACGCATTGGTATGGCAGAAAAAGAAGCCGCCGGAATTGCGGAAAAACGCGCCGGCGCAAGAGGTCCCGAAAATGTTTGGGGTTCAGCATTAATAGCGGCTTTATGCGCCTTGGGAGTGTGGTTTTTACCTAATTTTAAATATTTACTATGTTTGGGTTATGTTGCCAGTTTTAGCACCAAACTTTCTGATACTACAGCCAGTGAAGTAGGTAAAGCTTATGGTAAAAGAACCTTTTTAATTACTACATTGCAACCAGTTCCTAGAGGTACAGAAGGGGCGATAAGTTTAGAAGGAACATTAGCTGGTATGGTAGCATCAATAGCGATCGCTCTCATTGGTTGGGCGGTAAATTTAATTAATCCTCTGGGTATTATTTCCAGTATCATTGCCGCATTTATCGCCACCAATTTAGAAAGTGTTATTGGTGCAACCTTGCAATCCAAATATACTTGGCTAACCAATGAGATTGTGAACATTTTTAATACTTTTATTGGTGCAAGTGTAGGAATTATACTAGGTTTAATTTGCCAAACAATCGTAAGTATTCAGCTATAGCAATAGTTCATACCCGTACTCCCGACTGCTTTTGAGGAGTCGGGAGTCTTATTTTATATAATAGAGGGGAGAAGGTGAAACCTTATCCTGTATAATTTTAGGTTTCAATTTGTATCTCATTCAACTATATGCATTTTTATTTTTGTCATACTGCTTACAGATTTTAAAACAATTATTATCTAAAATCATTTAGTTTACCATGCAAAAATTAGGATATTTTATTATTTGGTAATAAAAAGCAATAATAGCAAGGATTTCACTCGCGCCTTTTTACTCTTGCCTCCTATCCTTTACTAGAATTTATCGAATCTTTATGATTAATAAATATTATTCTCTACTGTTTTACCTATTATTTAATGGAAAGTCTTATAAATGTTTTAGTTTTATTCTCACAATTAGTTCATGGAATCTTCATCTTTTTTAACTGTCAACAACCAAGAAATTACCATTGCTGAAGTAGTGAAATACTTACAAATATCTGGTAAATTGGGGAATTTTATTAGTGATGTATTACGTCAACACGTAATTGAACAAGAAATTAATACTAGGACAGATATCGAAATTAGTTCTGCATTAATTGAACAGACAATTATTGATTTTCGTCTCAAAAATCAATTAAATGAGCAGCAAGAGTTTCAAGAATGGCTAACAAATAATGGTACAGATTATACCACCTTTCATACATCTGTTACCTTTGGGTTTCAATTAGAAAAACTGAAAGCATTAATCACAGAATCAAAATTACCAGAATACTTTATTGAAAGAAAGATTTACTTAGATAGAGTGGTACTTTCACGAATTTTAGTGGATAGTCAAGAACTAGCAGAAGAACTACACACTCAAATTGAGGAAGGTAGTAGTTTTGAACAACTAGCAAAAGAGTATTCATTGGCAGATGAACGAGTTTTCAATGGCATGATGGGGCCAATTAGTCGGGGAACTATGCCCGATATTTTGCGTGCGGCCATAGATGCAACTATCCCCGGAAAATTGATCAAACCGATGGAAATAGAAGGGCGTTTTGCTTTATTTAGATTAGAACAAATTATGCCGGCATCTTTAGATAATCCTCAATTAAAACAATCACTACAAAATGAGTTATTCGAGAAATGGTTAGGGGAGAAAATTCAAAATCTAACAGTAAAAATTCAAGTGAATTAAAATATCTTAATCATCCTCTTTCATCAATAAATGTGTTAAATAATTTACCCTGGAATCAACCACCTCTATCTTTTCTAAATTCTGAGGAACAAAGCGAATTAAAACAGCAAGCGGAAATTCGTCACTACAAACTCGGCGAAAAAATTTGGTCACGAGAACTCGGTAAGAAACAGTTTTTAATTGTTACTGGTAAAGTGCGTTTACGAGAAGAGGGAGAAAGTAAACCTCTGGTAACTTTAGAAGCAAATAATTGGTTTGGTATTTGTCAACCATTATTTACTAATTGTAAAGCTGTAGCCGCTAGTAAGGAAGTAATTGTCGTGTGTTGGGATATAAAAGTATGGAAAAACTTTCTCAATCCGCTTGATGGATTTTGGAAAAATTCTACAGATGTAGAGAACACAGAAGTGATTTTACCAATTCCTAATTCTCCTAATTCTTCTATTTCTCCATCTCCTTCCATACCTCCCCAAGCGATAATTTATAACTACCCCTTTATGGGTGGCGAAAATACAGGTGCAGCTTGTTTAACAATGGTATGCCAATATTTAGAAAATCCTGTACAGTTGGAATGGGTGCAACGTCAATTGCGGGGACAAAAGCCCAAAAATTTGGTAGAATCAGCAGAAAAATTGGGGTTATTATTGCGAAAAATACAGGTTAATTGGAGTGAATTAAGCCAATTATCTTTTCCTGCTTTATTATTATGGAATCAAGGAAATCAGCAGGACGAAAATCCTCAATTTAACTGGGTTGTAGCTTATGGAATCAAAGGTAATAATTTAATTATTGCCAATCCCCAAAACCCTGATCATATTTGCGAGAATTTACCTCAATCCGTGGTAGAAAATTGCTGGGATGGGACATTATGGCAAGCTGAATTAATTTCCCAACAAGAGAAATTTAATTTAGCTTGGTTTATACCCGCCGTTTGGAAATATCGGGGATTATTAGGCGAGGTTTTATTAGCTTCCTTTACGTTGCAATTATTGGGTTTAGCAGCACCATTAATCACCCAGGTAATTATTGATAAAGTCATGGTGCAGGAGAGTTTAGCTACTTTGGATGTGATGGCGATCGCTCTCTTATTAGTTGCTATATTTGAATCTATCCTGGGTATGCTGCGGCTATTCATATTTACCCACACTGCCCGGCGTTTAGATTTGAGTTTATCAGCCCAACTTTTTCGCCATTTAATGCGTTTACCTTTGGCTTATTTTGAGTCGCGCAGAGTAGGAGATACGGTTGCCAGAGTCCAGGAATTAGAACAAATTCGCCAATTTCTCACAGGTACAGCTTTGACAGTAATTCTCGATAGTATCTTTGCTGTCTTGTACTTGGCATTAATGTTTTATTATAATATTCCCCTCACCTTTGTTGCCTTAGCTGTATTACCTTTATTTGCGACTTTAACCATTTTTGCCACACCAATTTTACGCAATTGGTTAAATGAAACTTTTAACAGAAGTGCAGACAGTCAATCTTTTTTAGTGGAGACAATTACCGGTATTCATTCAGTTAAAGCCCATGCAGCCGAACCGATAGCTAGAGAAAGATGGGAAGGTTTATTTGCCCGATTTATTCGCACCAGTTTTAAGGCTTCTACCACATCTAATATTAGTAGTAATATTGGTGACTTTCTCACTAACTTTTCTACCCTGATAATACTCTGGTTTGGGGCAAAATTAGTTATTGATCATCAAATTACAATTGGTCAATTAATCGCCTTTCAAATGTTATCTGGTAAAGTAACCAGTCCTCTACTACGCCTAGTCCAATTATGGCAGAATCTCCAACAAGTACTACTATCTGTAGATAGAATTGGTGATATTCTCAACGCTGCACCAGAAACAGAAGCCGGAACAGGTTTAGTATTACCAACCCTTCAGGGTAAAGTTAATTTTGAGCAGGTTTTCTTTCGCTATAGTCCTAATAGTGAACCCGTATTAAAAGGAATTTCTTTTGATGTTAAACCAGGGCAATTTGTTGGTATTGTGGGACGCAGTGGTTCAGGAAAAAGTACCCTTTCTAAACTTTTACAACGACTTTATCAAATTGAGTCAGGACGAATATTAATTGACGGATTTGATATCAAAAGTGCTGACTTAGCATCTTTACGACAACAAATTGGTGTGGTTCTCCAAGAAGACTTTTTATTTAATGGCTCAGTCCTGGAAAATATCACTTTAGGAAATCCAGATATTAGTGCCGAACGAGTTGTGGAAGCTGCCAGATTAGCAGTAGCCCATGACTTTATTAGTCAGTTACCTTACGGTTATGAAAATAACGTTGGTGAGAGAGGTACAGCATTATCTGGAGGACAAAGACAACGCATTGCACTAGCTAGATTATTTCTCGCTTCTGCACCAGTTCTCATATTAGATGAAGCTACCAGTGCTTTAGATAGTGAAACTGAACAACAAGTATTACAAAATCTGCAAAATGTTTCCTCTAACCGCACTGTGTTTTTAATTGCCCATCGTTTTGCACCCCTCAAACGTGCTGATTTAATATTAGTTATGGAAAAGGGAATTATTGCTGAACGAGGAACGCATTTAGAGTTGTTAAAACAAAAGGGTTTGTATTGGTCACTTTACCAACGACAACAGACAAATATTTAACAGTAGGGGCGAAGGGCTGTTCGCCCCCACAGGATTTCAGGAATGAGGGTTAAATTTGTTTATCTACCTACAATTTCTTTCATTAATCCAATAGATTTAAACCCAAAGCGACAGCCCCCCATAATGGTGCGTCATCTCCCAATAAGGCGCGAACAACTTCAAAATTCACTTCTGGTAATGCGGTTTCCCTCGCTACTTTTCGCACTACAGTCCAGAAATTATCACCGGCTTTGGTGACACCACCACCTAAAACAAAGCGTTGGGGATTCATGAGGTTGGCTACGTTGCCAATACCTACTCCCAAAGCCCACGCACCTCTGTATAATATCTCCTGTGCTATTTCATCGCCATAGCCAGCTGCCGTACTGACTACTTTGCCTGTAATTAAGTTAAGATTATTACCTGTTAAATATCTTAGTATATCACCTCTAACTTTACCATCGGTACTGGGAGGCTCATTTTCCAACATTTCGCGGGCATTTTGCGCCATATACGGACCAGAAGCAAACCGTTCTACACAGCCCCGTTTTCCACATAAGCATAATGGACCTCTGGGGTCTACTACTATATGACCAATTTCTCCCGCCATGCCTAATGCACCACGCCAAGGTTTACCATCAAGTATCCAGCCTCCACCAACACCAGTGCTAATGGTAATATAAAACAGGCTGTCATATCCCTGACCAGACCCAAAGCGGTGTTCTCCTATAGCTGCAACGTTAGCATCATTATCTATACTTACAGGTGCTTGATAATCTTCTTCTAATATCTGTTTGAGGGGAACATTTTCCCACCCAGGAACGTGATGAGATAGACGGACTAAACCTGTAGTTGCATCTACTGGACCACCAAAGCTGACACCGATAGCATCTGGTCTTTTGCCTTTCAATACGGTATCAATAAGCGATCGCATAATTTCTAAATCATCCAAAGCATCACCATTATTCGGTGAAAAGCGTGAATCATGATTAAACCACTCTTTTTCACCCGCTTTAACTGTGGCTGCCGCCAATTTCGTACCGCCAAAATCCAGAGCTAAAATTAATGTCATATAATTAAAATACCGAATTTAGGAAACTCTATCAACCATTGACCATTATGACTCGAATAATTATTTCCTTGTGGTTCATTATGAAACTATCTTCACTGTTAAGATCTAAAATATTTCTGTATAAATGGTGATTAGAGCATATATACAAGCTAATTAATGACATTGGTAAATCTAATCATGGTAATCATAAATTTTTGTTAAATTATTCCTAGTGTTAAATTTTCTGAAGTATAAACTGAGGTCAGGATGTATCTTTGTATAATTGAGGCAAGTCGTGAAAAATTTGCTTTAATTATCCAGTTAGGCTAAACTTAAAATAGACGACTTAAATAAAAGTAGAATTTGGGGCTTTATATTTTTTTTGCAAATAGTTGAGAATAATTCGCAATATGTACAAATTAAGCTATAATTTACAATCTAGTGAACATCTGCCATGGGCGATACAGATAAGGAATAAAATTTTCTATTTATATTATTGAAGGTTATATTTTCAACTATGCTATTTTTTGAGAAAAATGATTGAACCGGAAATATTTTTACTGATAATCTGCGTCATTCAGGAGTTCAGAAAGAAGAAAGAAGCATAAAGAACATTTTTTTTATCCTCTTTGTTCCCTGGTATATCAAGTTTTAGCTATCCTGAATTCTTACGAATCTGTTAACAAACCACATACGAAAGTGGTTAGCCAGTATCTTCCCTAAAAACCTCTATTTGAGTAACTTAAATGAACAGATTTTTTTGTGCTGACAACTCACGAGAAAAACAAGAAGAAATGATTGGTACTGCTAGTAACTACCAAACATATATTCTGATAGAATGTCCGACCCCGTGGGTCTATGAAGCATTTAATTCTAAATGGGTTCCAGATAACTTACGGATGTTGGTAGAAAATATTAATCGTGCTAAATTACCAATTCAGTTTTTATTAATTGCCAATGATGAATCCCATAGAAAGGAAGAAACAACCCTATTAATTTATCAACAGCAACAGGGATTAAGTAATGGGTATCGTCAGCAAGAATTTAAGCTGCCAAATATTGAACAAGTAGCAGGAGTTGTGGATAAATGGTTAGCAGGTGTGAGTGTTGATTATGAAATAGAATCTCATATTACCAGAAATATATTAATATGCACCCATGGCGGCCATGATCAATGCTGTGCAAGATATGGCAACCCCTTTTATTTTCACTCCCAAAATGCGATCGCTGATTTAGAATTAAATCATATCCGAATTTGGCGATCAAGTCACTTTGGTGGACACAGATTTGCACCTACAGCTATAGATTTTCCCCAAGGTAGATATTACGGAGTTTTGGATCAAGATAGTTTCAAATCACTGCTTACCCGGACAGGTGATATTCAATGCTTGAATAAAATTTATCGTGGTTGGGGAATATTACCCACTCCCCTACAAATTTTAGAAAAAGAACTAATATTGCGCTTAGGATGGGATTGGTTTAATTATCAAGTAACAGGTAAAATTCTGGAAAAAAGTTTAGATAATCATACCATTTTGGGTGAGTTAAGTTTTGAACAACCCACAGGAAATCTTTACACATATCAAGCAAAAGTGGTCAAAAATGATCTAAAAACACAACCACTAAAAGTTTCCTGTCATGCTGAACAAGAGACAGTATGTTTAAAATATGCAATTTCTCATCTTTGGCTTGTCGGTCAAAAAGTAGCACTTGTGACCTAAAAATTTATCAGACTTCTAGTGAAAAAGATATAGGGACAATTCATGAATTGTCCCCACCAAGAGTTTAGTGGTTATGCACATTTCAGTACCACCAGATGTCTATTAGTGATACAAGTCCCCAGATTTACCCGTGAAGTAAATCAAAAATCCCAGTTAAGCTAAAAAAAGCAGTTTTTCCCTTCAAAACAATGACAGCAAATAGTCCCACGATTTTGGCCTTAGACTTTGATGGAGTGATTTGCGATGGACTAATCGAATATTTTGAGGTAGCATGGCGTACCTATTGCCAAATCTGGCCTCAGACTAACGAGGCACCACCAGATGATTTAGCATTAAAATTTTATCGCTTACGGCCTGTAATTGAAACTGGTTGGGAAATGCCCATTTTAATTAAAGCCTTGATTGAGGGTGTTTCTGAGGAGAAAATCCTCCAATCATGGACAAATATTACTCTAGAGATTTTAGCCGCAGATTACCTAGAGGCAAAAACAGTTTCTACAAAATTAGATCATTTGCGTGACGAATGGATCAAAAGCGATTTAGATGGTTGGTTAGGTTTGCATAAATTCTATCCTGGTGTCATTCAAAGACTGAAAATAATTCTAGAAAGTGCAACTCAGCTATATATTGTCACTACTAAAGAAGGGCGATTTGTTCAAAAACTATTGCACCAAGAAGGTATTAATTTACCCTCAGAAATAATTTTTGGTAAAGAAGTAAAACGCCCTAAATATGAAACACTGCGGCAATTAATTGAAAACGCAAATACCCAACCAGTGAGTTTATGGTTCCTAGAGGATAGATTGAAAACATTACAGTTAGTTCAACAGCAATCCGATTTAGATCATGTTAAACTTTTCTTAGGCGATTGGGGTTATAATACTGAAACAGAAAGAGAAGCCGGCAAAAATGATCCACGTATTCAACTCATATCACTTGCCGATTTTGCCCAGGATTTTTCAGCTTGGATATAGGAGTTAGCTCCCCGACTTCTTTTGAGAAGTCGGTAATTCTGTTGTTTATAAATCATCTAGGATTGCTATATATTATTCATTAAATCAATAGCTTCTTGATAATTCTGCATTCTTTTTTGCTTTTGAAATAAATTAGCTGCTGTGTTTAAATCCCTAATTGCTCCCTGTTTATCACCCAAAAAATTGCGTGTCACACCTCGATTCCGATAAGCTTCAGGAAAATTAGGATTGAGAAGTAATGCTTGGTTAAAATCTGCCATTGCTCCTTGATAATCGCCGAGATCGTGACGAGCAAGTCCTCGATTATTATAGATACCAGGATAATTAGAACTAATATTTATTGCTTGGTTAAAATCTGCAATTGCACCTGGTAAGTCTCGCAATTTATGCCGAGATATTCCTCGTTGATAATAAACTTCGGCAAAATTAGGGTATAATTGTAAAGCTTGATTATATTCTGTGATCGCTCCCTTGATATCTCCAAATGTATAGCGGTTTAACCCTCGGTGAAAATATACAACTGCCTCTTTAAATACAGATTCGGCCAACAGTGATGATTTTATTTTCGGTACAGAAATATGGGAGAAGTTTTCAGCACTCACCTTAGAACTGGATAACATAGTTCCTAAGATGACGATGGTAATTGTTAATGGCGATTTTCTCATTTAGATCCATTTAATTTGTAAAATTTAAACAGGCAAGAGGCCTATCCCACTAGGAGTCCTATAATATAATATTTATCTCTATTGACACCTCTAACTCACTATGCTTGATTTAACCAAAATATCAGGACAAATGCAGGGTTTTAGCCAGCATTTAAGTTCGGAAGTAGCCGCCAGTCATCAACGACTAGAGTCAGCACAACAATATTTAAAAAAAGCTCTTGAATGTCAGCAGGAATTAATTAGATATCAGCAGGAATGGCGCGATCGCATCCTTTTTGCTAATGCTACGCCCCTGGAATCCCTAGACACCTGTACGACTATTCCTACTCCCCCAAAAGTTCATACTGTTATTTCTACTGATGGTTCTCAAATTGCCCCCAATCATCATGAAATTGCCTATTGTTATTTACTCAATATCGGTAGAGTAGTTTTACACTATGGTCAAAATCTTCATCCCCTGCTGGATAGCGTACCGGAGGTATTTTATCGTCCTGAAGACCTATATGTGTCCCGTCAATGGGGTATCAGAACGGAAGAATGGATGAGTTATCGCCGCACCGCTTCCGAAGCTACAGTCCTAGCTGAACTAGCTTGTAGTGCAAAAACGGGAGCGCCTATTCTAGCGATGGTGGATGGTTCGCTAGTATACTGGTTTTTAGATCAGTTACCAATGGATGCACGGGATCAGATTTTACCACCAGTTTTAGCGGCTTGGAAACAAATGCGGGAAGCCAAAATTCCTCTCATGGGTTATCTAAGCGCCTCTCGCAACGTCGAAGCTACCAACTTTTTACGCTTGTTAGCTTGTCCCCATCCTCAACCTGACTGTATCACCCATTGCCCTAACCAACTAGAATACGTACCATGTAAAAAATTTGAAACTTTGCGAGACACAACCCTGTGGAACACCCAACTTCAACCCGGACAACGAGGACCCCTATGGCGCAGTAATGCCCGAATCTTAGAATTGTATGAGGAGCAAATTATTTATTTTTGTTACGTTCATGTCGGTACAGAAATTGCCCGCATTGAATTTCCAGCTTGGGTAGCCGAAAATTCCCCTATGCTTGATCAAGCATTAGGGTTAATGCTGGCACAGGTACAAAAAGGATATGGTTATCCTGTCGCCATCGCCGAAGCCCATAATCAAGCTGTAGTGAGAGGAGGCGATCGCTATCGTTTCTTCGCACTTCTAGAACGACAAATGATTAAAGCGGGTATCAAAAATGTGGCTATTTCCTCTAAAGAAGCCAGAAAACGAGGTAGCATTGCCTAATCCCAGTTAAGATTCCCATATTTAACATTGGCCTAACCGCGCTAATAAAACCACAATCTCATCTATTGCCGTTCTCATAACTTTACCTGGTTGTGTAGATTGATTCACCATAATACTAAAAACTAATGGCTCATAATTAGGTGCATTCACATATCCAGAAAGAGCAGAAATTCCTGTCATTGAACCTGTTTTTCCCTGCACAATTCCCTCCGCAGCAGTTTTCAAAAACCGATTTTTTAGACTACCTTTTATCCCAGCAACTGGCAAAGAAGCACGAAAAATTTCTGCCTGGGAGGATTTAGCCATTACTTCTAAAACTTGCACCAAGGCTGCGGGAGTCGTGAGATTTTTTCGAGATAGTCCAGAACCGTCTACAATAATATAACCATCTGTCTCAATCCCTAATTCAGTTAACGTTTCTCTCACAATTTGTAACCCTATATCCGCAGTATTTTGATTTTTTTCTCTGGGTTTTTTAATCCCCAAGCTTCTCAGTAAAGCCTCAGCATATAAATTATTACTGTTTAAATTTGTCTCTATTAATAATTCAGATAAAGGTGGGGATTCTACAGCAGCTATTTCTCTAGCATTATTAATAATATTCGTATTCAGGTTTTCTTCAACATTAATTCCTTCCCTCCCTAAATATTGACGGAATTTTCTTAAAAAATGAATACCAGGATCAAATACAGCTACAGCACTCATCTCCGGTTGGGAACTGATAGGCATCTGTCCTTTAATTTCCAGAATTTGTCCTTTTAAATCACGATTTATTTCTATAAAAGCCGATTCATTTACCTCCGTAGTAGTAGTATTATTCTCAATTCTCCACCGATATGCTTCCGTAGGATCAGCCCATTTTATTTGTAATGGTTGTCCCATACTTTGGGGTGATAAAGTTAAAATAGACCTATTCTCATTCAGGATTAAACTGTTAACAGGTGCACCATAATCAGCCTGAATATCTTCCCATTCCCAACTATAATTAACTACCGATCCTTGAAAATAACTATCATCAGCAATTAAGTGATTAATTTGGCGAATCCCCTGTTGATATAATTGTTTTGCTAATATTGTTAATTGAGCATTTGTAAAACTTGGATCTCCCCTTCCCACTACCCGGAAAACACCATTACCATCATCATAAACAGAAGTCCTAATCCGAAAATCTGCCCCTAATTGTTGCAATGCGGCTGCTGTAGTAAATAGCTTAATATTAGAAGCAGGAATAAAATACTTTTGGGCATCTTGATTATAAAGTATTTTATCCGATAATAATGTTTTAACCAAAATTCCCCAACGCCCTCGATTAAATTGAGAACTATTAGTAATATTATTAATCGCTGATGACAATTGAGACGGACAAATTGATTTTGTTGGCGTAATTTGTATACCTGGAGTTTGTGCTTGGGCTATTTCTTGAATACTAGAAATTTGCAGACTACAAAATAGTAATACTAAGCTAATAAAAGATGTTTTTGACATATTACCAGTTATTTGGTCTAGCTAGATTTTTAAATTTTGTAAATTGTGGATCAAATAATAGTTTAATTGTTCCCGTTGGTCCATTACGATGTTTAGCTAAATGTATCTCGGCAATACCTCTATCTGGTGTATCTGGTGAATAATATTCATCACGATATAACATCATCACTATATCCGCATCTTGTTCAATTGAATTGTGAACAATGATATTATTGGCAACAAAGTTATGCAAATAAGGAACTGTTAAATCAAATACTTCTTCTTCTCCATCAGGTATAATTGAAACAATTTCATCCCAACAAACGTCACTCTTAGCAAGAGCAAGTACCTCGCCAGATTTAACAATATTGTTATGAATGCAATTTTCAAGGTGATCAGAAATTTCTTGTAATGAACCTAGGTTATATTTTCCTACTGCTCCAACCTTTTGAATAAATAACTCAAGGTCAGGCTTACCAGTAATTGTGACATGATACTGATGAATATATCTAAGTGAACAGAGTTGTTGTTCCAAATTTAATTCATCTAATCTTTTCCAACCATTAATAGTTAAAAATTGATGATTGGCAGTGGCACGAATTTTTCTACCTAATCGAGTTGTGAATGTAAATACTGGTTTAATACCTGTAGAAAATGCGTTAGTAACAATAGCTCTTTCTAATTTCATTGTATTTTCATTTAATGCCCAAATAGTAAAACCAGATTTACCTACTAAATCTTTAATTGGTACTTGTAAACCTGTATCTGCTAATGTTACTAAACTATCACCTGTTAAACAACCAGATTCTCTCAAATCAGATAACATGGGGCGTTTATTAGTTCTGGCTTCTACTCCTCGACTTAATTGGGATAAGGCAATGATTGGTACAGATAATTCTCTCGCTAAACCTTTTAAAGAACGGGTAATTCTCGATAATTCTTGTACGCGATTATCACCTGCACCTTCCATTAATTGCAGGTAATCTATAATTATTAATCCTAAATCTTTATTTTGTTCAGCTTGTAGTCTTCTAGCTTGACTGCGGATTTGGGTAACTGTAATATTTGCTGTATCATCAATAAAAATTGGGGTTTCTGATAGCTTATCAATGGCACGACTTAAACTTTCCCATTGATTTTGGGCAATGCGTCCACTTCTTAAATAACTGCTTTCAATTCCTGCTTCACTCGCTAATAATCTCTGTACTAGCTGTTCTTTGGACATTTCTAAACTAAATACCGCCACTGGTAATTGATAACCAGCAGCAATATTATGAGCTAGGTTTAAGCAAAATGCGGTGTTATGAACACAAATATCATTAGCCACAAAATTGTGTGTTTTGGGAATTGTTAAATCATAAACTTGTTTATTACCAACTGATTCAATGGCAATAATTTCATCCCAATATACATCACTGGTTGCTAATTCTTGAAGTGGTAAATTATTTAAAGCGGTGGCTAAAATCCATACTCTGTCCCGTGTTAATGCTCGGTTACCAACATGAATATTTGTATAGCTTTTAATCCCTGCACGTTTAGCTAAACTACTCCAACTTTCCTCACCTTTAGCTGTTGCTATATGTTCCCAAATTTCTCTAGGTATTAAATCACGATTGGTTTGATATCTTTTTTGAGATATTGTTGATGTGACTTTTGTTAATGCTGCTTTTTTGCCAAAGATGCCAATTTCGGCAATAAAGTTTTTGATAGCTAAGGCATCAGTAATATCTAATTGCCATGCTGGTCTACGGGTGTTATTATATTTGATAGATCGCTTTTTCAAGGCAGCAATAATACCAAATCTTAATAATAAATGTTGAATTTGTCTTGCTAGTTTTTCACTGACTGTACAATAACCTAATTGTGATTGACCACTAGCCAGCGTTGTTACCCATCCATCAGTAGCAAAAAGACGATTTAAGAATAGTGATAATTGTGATTTTTCTAATTTAAAAACAAGCATTGGAATAGTTTTTGCATGAGCATCTTTACCCCATAAATCTAATTTTTCTAACCAAATTGTTAAACTATTTTTACTTGAATTACTAATGGTAGCATATCCATGAGGAGCAAATTTTTCTAAATCTATTTTCAAAATTTTACATAATAGCTGAAAAGTCTCGTAATTGGGTACACATTCTCCTTTCTGCCAACAACAAACTAAAGCAGGACTTACTCCTAACTCATGGCTTAATTGTTTAGCCGATAATGAATTAGAGTGAATAGCTATTTTGAGACTTTCTGCAAAAATCTGTCTTTGATTCGCAATAAATTCCAAATCTTCTCGAACATATAATGATGGTGTTCTTTGACCTTGAGAATCTTCCCATTTCACTGACAAACCACCAAATTCATTGACTGCTTGGGAAAAAT
This sequence comes from Cuspidothrix sp., assembly GCA_046080125.1. Taxonomy (GTDB): domain Bacteria; phylum Cyanobacteriota; class Cyanobacteriia; order Cyanobacteriales; family Nostocaceae; genus Cuspidothrix. Next base: position 19,047 of record JBJTTJ010000198.1, on the reverse strand, counting down.
CTGTTTGCAGTAATGGGTTGCTGTTTGTAAATCTGGGAGTGGTGTTAGTTAAACCACCATCACCTATTAAATAAGCTAATAATTTCACTTCACATTCGCGGATGGTTTCTGTACCAAACACATCTATTTTGCGAGGAATGGCAATTTTATCACCAACTTGCACAGTTTCTAATTGTTTCCAACCTTTTATAGTTAAAAATGGATGAGTAATTGTAGTTTCAATTGCGCGACCTAAACGAGTTATGACTCGAAAAACTGGTTTAATTCCATCATCTACAAATGCTGATGGTTGGGTAAAGGTAAATTTCCAATCATTATTTAAGGTTAATAATGAGCCTTGACGTTGCTGATATAATTCTTCAATTGTCGCAATTTGTCCATCTGCTAAAACGATTTCTGAATCATAGCTGAGGCATTTCCCCATGGACGGTCTAGCAGCGACGATAATTAAATCAGAACGCTGAAAACCGCTGGTCATGGCATCTAAATCATAAAAACCGCAGGGTATTCCCGGTAAAGCAATTCCTTGATGTCGAGTTTCAATATCTTGAAAAGTATTAATTAAAGTGTCACCAATATGAATTAATCCTACTTGGGTTTTTTCTTGGGTGACGTTAAATATTTTTTGTTCTGCATTATCTAAAACAATTGGTAATTCTGTTTCTGTTTCATAACCTAGATGAACAATTTCATTACCTGCTTTAATTAATTGTCTTCGCAGGTATTTGTCCATTACTAATTCTGCGAGGGCATCAATATTAACTGCTGAAACTGTGCGGTCTACTAATGTTGCTAGTTTATTTCTGCCACCAACGCGGGTTAGTTGATCATTATCTGTTAACCAACTGGTAATGGAAAGTAAGTCTGTGGGTTTTTGCTGGGTATGTAGACGCAGGGCAGCTTGATAGATGATTTTATGGTCACTAATATAAAATGCTTCGGGAACTAAGCGATCGCTCACTCGCCCAATTGCCTCTGGATCTAGTAAAATACCCCCTAAAATCCCTTCCTCTGCTTCGATGTTTTGAGGTGGTAGGCGATTACTGCCATTACCTTGAAAACTTAGTTCTTCAGCCATAATATTTTAAATTTTGGATTTTCGATTTTGGATTAAAGATTGAAAATTTTAAGATTTCCACAGTCACTAAATTTATTTGAGGATAAATCTAAAATCTAAAATCTAGAATTGGATTAAAGATTGAAAATTTTAAAATTTCCACAGCCACTAAATTTATTCGAGGATAAATCTAAAATCTAAAATCTAAAATCTAAAATCCAAAACTGACTAAATTTATCGAGGATAAATCTAAAATCTAAAATCCAAAATTGTGTCCCCTTTAGTTAGAGACGACTTCAATGTTAATTTCTGCTGTTACTTCACTATGGAGTTTGATTTCAGCTTTATAAGTACCCAATTTGCTAATATCGGGAATGGCAATACCACGACGGTCAATTTCTAGATTAGCTGCTGTTTGAATAACATCTGCTACATCTTGGGTAGTAACTGTACCGAAAATAGCCTCATTTTCCCCAACTTGCTTGGCAATTTTTAAGCTACCTAGTTTTTCTAAAGCTGCTTTTTGCTCAGTTGCTTTTTGTTTTAGTTCTAATTGTCTTTGACGTTCTTGTTCACGTCTGCGTTCTACTTGTTTGAGAATGCCAGGTGTGGCATTAGTAGCCAAACTCTGAGGAATCAGGTAGTTACGAGCATAACCGGGAGCTACTTCTACTAAGTCGCCGATTTTTCCCAGCTTGCTAACATCTTTTGTTAACACTAATTGCACACGTTTCGCCATTGTTTTTCGCTTTTCTTTGTAAGACCTGAGTTATTTGGGTGTCATTAGGGTGGCTTTTCAGAATTGTAGCTTGATCCTCAGTGACTTTGAACATACCCACAGCCTCAAGATTCTAGCGAAATTTGGGGGCGATCGCAACACTAAATACTAAAAATTATCTTTCATTCCCCGAATCCTAGCAAAGATTTGGATTCCATCATCACTCTTTGCTATTGATTGTAGAGATGGTTCTTCCCACCGTAAAAAAGGATTTGTAAGTTTTTCTACTCCTAAAATTGATGGAACTGTCGGTTCTAACTTGTCTCGTTGAGCTTTAACATCTTGATAGCGTTTTTGTAAATTTACATTTTCCATATCTACAGTTAACGCAAACTTTAAATTACTCAAAGTATATTCATGGGCGCACCAAACACGAGTTTTATCAGGTAAATTACGGATTTTTGTCAGTGAATCTACCATTTGTGCCGGTGTACCTTCAAATAAGCGACCACAACCACCAGCAAACAGAGTGTCACCACAAAACAACTCTCCCGTGTCTTCTGGACTGACAGGGGGAAAATAATAAGCAATATGAGCGCGGGTGTGGCCAGGAACAAATAAAACCTCCGCAGTACGATTACCAAATTGTACGCGATCGCCTTCCTGCAAAAATACCTGCTGCCCCGGAATTCTCCCCCTATCCTTTATACCACCATATACCCTCGCTTCAGGAAATACTTTGATTAATTCTGTATTTCCACCCACATGATCTCCATGGTGATGAGTATTCAAAATAGCTATCAACTTAGAATTAAGTTTACTTAATTCCAGTAAAACTGGTTGGGACTCAGCCGGATCAACAACCACAGCAATACTTTGTTGTGGATCATAGAGTAAAAATATATAGTTGTCTGAAAGTACAGGTATCCGAATTATTTCCATCTGCTCTTATTCCACCGCAAAATTATGATATAGAAGAGGTCATCGAGGGAAGTCGAGATGCTTACCCGTTGCATATTCTGAAAAAACATTATAAATTATTAAGTTGTAGGGGAATAATATATTTTTTCACTTCAATAGCCAACTTCTGATTAAGTAGATGTACTATATCCAGTAGATTCTACATACATGACTGTATTTTTGGCAATTAAAAAACTGCTCAACATGATGCAGTTGGCTTTTGATTTTAATCAACCTTGAGCATGGTTAACAGATAGATATTTGCTGATGGCAAAATCATATCAATAATAATTAAAGGTGCATCTACGACCAACAAATCTACTATCTAAATGGAGTTAGTCCGGTAATGCAACTAAACTTAGAGACAATTAAAAATATAGAAAATGAAGCATGGCAATCTTTAGAGAATTCTATTCTCTACTACAAAGGTCAGCCTGTAGGTACTGTCGCCGCTTATGACTCATCCGTTGAAGCACTAAATTATGACCAATGTTTTATTAGAGATTTTGTTTCATCAGCGTTAATTTTTCTCATTAAAAACCGCACAGATATTGTTAAGAACTTCCTAGAAGAAACATTGAAATTACAGCCAAAAGCAAGAGATCTAGATGCCAATAAACCAGGTAGAGGTTTAATTCCCGCCAGTTTTAAAGTTATATCTATTAATGGAGAAGAACATTTAGAAGCTGATTTTGGAGAACACGCCATCGCCAGAGTCACACCAGTTGATTCCTGTTTATGGTGGTTAATCTTATTACGTGCTTATGTAGTTGCCACCAAAGATCCTTCCCTTGCTCATCAACCCGAATTTCAAACAGGAATTAGGTTAATTATGGATATCTGTTTGGCAAATCGGTTTGATATGTACCCCACCCTATTAGTTCCTGATGGGGCGTGTATGATAGATAGACGCATGGGTATTTATGGGCATCCTCTGGAAATTCAAGTTCTATTTTTTGCGGCTTTACGTGCAGCGCGAGAACTGCTAATTTGTAAAGGTAACGAGGATATTGTGGAAGCAATTGATCACCGTTTACCTTTATTATGTGGTCATATTCGTCAACATTATTGGATAGATATTAATCGGTTAAATGCGATTTATCGTTTTAAAGGTGAAGAATACGGAAAAGCTGCCGTCAATCTTTTCAATATTTATGCTGACTCTTTGCCTTATTATGAATTAGATAAATGGCTACCCAAAAAAGGTGGTTATTTTGCTGGAAATGTCGGTCCATCACAGTTTGATACCCGCTTCTTCACCCTGGGAAATTTAATGGCGGTAATTTCTGATTTATCTACAGAACAACAGTCCCAGGCAATCATGAATCTAATTGAAAAAAGATGGGAAGATTTGGTAGCAGATATGCCCATGAAAATCTGTTATCCAGCCCTACAAGATGAAGAATATCGGGTGGTCACAGGATGCGATCCGAAAAACATTCCTTGGTCTTATCATAATGCCGGTAGTTGGCCTGTTCTAATGTGGATGTTAGCAGCAGCAGCAGTGAAAACCAAAAAATCACAACTGGGACAAAAAGCTATCGAAATTGCCCAAGCTAGACTAGGTGAAGATGAATGGCCGGAATATTATGATGGGAAAAAAGGGAGATTAATTGGTAAACAAGCCAGAAAATATCAAACTTGGACTATTACCGGCTATTTATTAGCTAAAGAACTCATAGATAATCCCAGTTATTTACCATTAATCAGTTTTGATAAGTTACCCCATGATGTAGTTTCTAGAGCTTGTGAATTTGAAGTTGGTACTTTAGATTCTTATATGAATCTTTAATATCCATCGGGCGACTAGAAGTTCCTACTGCACAAACCCAGTCCGCATCCGCGGACTAAGTAAAAATAAAGTTTTGTAAACATGAATCCCATTATTTTCGGTGAATAACAAATTGAAAAATACCGAAAATGGTTGTACCATTTGCTTATCAGGCTGGGCTTAATTTCTTTACCTGTATTTTCTGACTCTGTAATGCGCTAATGAAGCATCTTTATATAAAATTGCTATTAGTTCATAAAAACCATAGCGTGTTAAATTACTATCACACCAATTTCAGGCACACAACAACCGACAAAGAGCGGGATGGTAAATTACTGGGCGATCGCCATAGGCATTAATCAATATCAATTGTTCCAGCCCCTAAGCTGCGCTCAAGCCGATGCTGAAGCAATCAAAGATTTTCTGGTGTCACAAGCAGGTTTTCTCCCCGAAAAATGCTTGTTAATGACAGATACTTCCCCACCCATAGGAGATCAATCATCCTATCCCACAAAAGAAAATATTCTCTTCTTATTAGAAGAATTAGCTGCCACATTTTGGCAGCCACAGGATTATCTATGGTTATTTTTTAGCGGTTATGGAGTCAACCACAAAGAACAGGATTATTTAATGCCAGTCGGAGGTAATCCTGAACAAGTTCCCGAAACTGGTATAGAAGTGCGATCGCTGATGCAAAGTCTCCAAATCACCGGCATTAACGCCTTACTCATCTTCGATATTAACCGCGCCTTTGGCACTCAAGCAGATGCACCCGTCGGCCAAGAAATCATCCAACTTGCCCAAGAACTACAACTAGGGGCAATTATTTCTTGTCAACCTGAAGAATTTTCCCATGAAAGCACAGAACTAGGTCACGGTTTCTTTACCGCCGCACTATTAGAAGCCCTAGCCTCTGGTGAAGGTTACAATTTCTCTGATTTAGCCGCCTATCTCCATTATCTTACTCCCAAACTCTGTCAACACCACTGGCGGCCAGTCCAAACCCCTGTGACGGTTATTCCCACCCCAGAGCCAAAGATCTTACCTATTTTAACCCTAGATGGCGATTCAGAAGCCGTAATTTTTCCAGAGGAAAGTTTTGCCGTCACGGTCACTGCACCGCCCCTAGAAGCCACCAACACCACTACAACCGATCCAGTTTGGTGGGCAGAAAATGCCTCAGCCCCAACTACTTTAAACCCTATCATCCCCCAGAATACCTCCGGCAATGATGATAAATCAGATGTTCACAACAATCCGACTTTAGCCAGTTCCCCAGAATCAAATTCTGGTAGTAGATTTATTCCCGCTATCACTACAGATGACTCCTATCCTCAACCACCATCGGAAACACCCATTTGGCAACAATTTCTCATTTGGGGCGGTGGAACAATGGTGATAGTAGGTTTAATGATGACCTTTCTACTTGCCAATCACGAGAATTTCCGATTTAAACCCCTGCTAAAACCTACGTCTAATAAGGGCAATACCCAACCTCAATTTCCCCCAATCTTTCCCACTAATCAAAACTCTACTACTACCCAAATCATTCTGAATCCAGACTCTAATCAACGCCAACGAGCAGTTTTAGAGTTACAAAAAATGTCTCTGATTCCCACCCAGCCAAATCATTTACAAATTGCGATCGCTAAAGCTCAAAGAACTCCACGTCAAACACCACAATACAGCACAGCACAAGAGAACATTCTGATTTGGTGTCAAATGATCCTAGAGTTAGCCCAAATTCAAGCTAAACAAAAAAAATACGAAAATGCGATCAACGTTGCCAAGCTCATTACCCCCCAAGAACCACTCTATCCTCAAGTCCAAAATTTGATTCAAAAATGGCAACTAGAGACCAAGCAGTATGTTAGCAATCAAACCCTTTTAGATGCTGCCAAGGCCTTAATTATTCCTGAACAGGCATCTACCTATAATCGTGCCATCGAAGTTGCTAAAAAAATCCAAAAGGGACAACCAGGATTTGAAATTGCCCAAACATCTATTAATCAGTGGAGTGAAAAAATTTTAGACCTAGCTAAAATTCGCGCCACCCAGGGAGATTTTCAAACCGCGATCGCCACTGCTGCTTTAGTTCCAGAGGTGACGATCGCCTATGAAGATGCCCAAGATGCTATCCAAAAATGGCAACTTCAACAAAAAAAGAATTAGTTATTGGTCATTGGTCAGTTGTAATAACTATCACCCATTACCCATTAACAATACTGTGAAATGTCTTCGCCACAAATATCAGCCAGATAGCACATTGCTCTAAATCTCAAACCTACTACTTCTTCGTATAAAGGATTGAGTTTACACAGAGGTGGAATATGAAACAGTGTTTTTCCAAATACCTTGACATCGCGCTCAAAAGGACATTGAGCCGGAATATATTTACACAGACGATGGGCTAATTGGCGATCGCTTATTTGAATGTTATCTAGCCACTTTCGCACAGGGCGCAAGAAATCCCAAACAGGCTGGGATGGACTATGATGCAATGGATTCACATTAGCTTCACTAGCATCTACCGGATGTAGAGAAATCCAACTTGCTAAAAAAATCTTTTTCGTGGTACTTTTAGATACCTTCATGATCAATCCTCTCTTCTTGTAAGGTATTCACCTTACTTAATCAATATAGAATATAACAACAAAGCACAGCCCGAAAACAGTATTATGACGTAAATTTTGTGGAAGTTATCATGAACCGCTCTCTTTTTTAATCTATGTGTTAATACGTCACTCTAATCCTAATTTCCCGAAAGCAGCAAAGTATTTTTTCAATCTTATTGATAACTTCACACAGTTAATATCTTAGTGAAGACATCTGCCTTTGGCCATGTTTTCTTCTAACTGTAATAAAACTTAATATACCAATAATTATCAATAACTAAGATTAAAGAAAATACTTGCAAATGGATAACTCCAGGCAGTGATTTTTACTAAATTTGCCACTTATACTGCATTATCTTTAACCTACCTGGGTTTAGCTCTCGGTTACATCCCAGGTTTACCCTTCAATCATGCTACTCGCTGATTGGTTGTAGTGAATCTATAGGAAATGATGGTGATTAACGCCAACCTTATAGCTGGCTTTTTTAGCACAGCGTAATCTTATTATTGAGTTTTAACCCTAGTCCTTTAGGCCGATTGATAGCTCTCGGCTATCTTTCTCAATGACACCATAGCTCTAATTTTTACACCCCTAACTTTAAGTCTAACTCTATCTTTGGGCTTAAATCCCACTCCTGAGAACTTTTGCGTATTTTTGCTACAGAGACAGTAAATTAAAGATTGACACTTTTATGATTACTTACGGGTGTTTAAATTCCAGTCAATATCAGTAATTTAATATCTATCTTTAGATGGATTGACATTGATGTTAGTTTCTTGGTGTTTCGATTTCATACCATTTTAAAGAATTTTTTAAGAATTTTTTCTGAAATTGGCTGTTTTTGCCATTGCTTTTATATTGGAATGTCATTATTATTCTGAGATCGATCATATTGTTTCAGTAAAATTAACATCTACTTAGAATTAGTACAATGAACATTGTTACCAAAAATCTTTTGCGACCAATTTTTTCTCTAACTTTCCTTGTAGGACTCTCCGCGTTGGTATCATCATGTCAACCGTCCCAATCAAGTCAGACAACAACAGCTATTAAAATTGATGGTTCAGACACTATTTACCCCATTACCCAAGAAGTAAGCAATGATTATAACTTCCAGAAAAATAATGGCAAATCACCTTCAATAAAACCCATTGAACTTAATTCTTCCGGTACTAGTAGCGGGTTTAAACAGTTTTGTTTAGGAAAGACAGATATTAACAATGCTTCTCGACCAATTCATACTCACGAAATGAAAGACTGTAATCAAAATAACGTAACATTCCTTGAATTACCTATTGGTTTTGATGCAATAACAATAGTAGTTAACTCTCAAAATAATTGGGCGCAGGATATAACTTTGGCAGAACTGAAAAAAATCTGGGAACCATCAGCTGAAGGTAAAATTACTACATGGAATCAGATTCGTTCCACTTGGCCTAATAAACCCTTAAACCTTCATGGTGCTGATAAAGATTCAGGCACTTTTGACTATTTTACAGAAATTGCCGTAGGACAAGAAGGGGCTATTCGTAAGGACTATAAAGCTGATAAAAATTATAAAGTCATAGAGGGCAAAGTTAGCAGTGATATCAACGCCTTAGCTTTCATTCCCTACGCCTATTATAACTCTAACAAAGATACATTGAAAGCTTTATCTGTAGATAGTGGTAGTGGTCCAGTGATGCCTTCGCGGACAAGTGTAAAATGGGGAAAATATCAACCACTTTCTCGTCCACTGTTTATATATGTCAGCTATAAATCTCTTCGGCAAAAACCAGATATGAGAGAATTTTTAGAATTATACATGGATAAAGCATCTGAGTTTGTCAGCACTATTGGGTATGTACCCTTAACAGATCAAGCTTACAAATTAAATAAGATCCATTTTAACAAAGGTAAAGTCGGCACTGTTTTTGAGGGTAAATCTCAATTTAATTTAACTCTAGAACAGGTCTTACAAAAACAGGGTAAGTTTTAAGTTCGGTGGGAAAAAGCAAAGATGCTAAAAAACACCTTTGCTTGTAGGGAAAATTCATGAATTGTCGCTACAAGGGTTTCAGATCACGCACATTGAATTACCACCAGATACGTTTATTGTACACCTATATATTTGTGTGTTTGTAAAGAAAGTTTGTAATCGGGTTTTTGTTGTAATAACTGCAAAATCAGAGCCAGTGATTTTGATGAACTATTCCACTCAGGTTGTAGGTAGACATACAAATCAGAGTCAGGAGATAAATGTTCTTGATAAAACTCTATTTCTTGACCAGTTTCTATAATTATTTTCACTTCATTAGCTCTACTCCAAAACTGTTTCTGCACTGGATATTTAGGGTTAATATGTTCTTTAGGAGATAGGGTAATCCAGACTGATAAAGGAATCTCTTTCCAAAAAGATCCTGATGTTTCAATACTGACTTGTTTACCCGTAGCTAACAACGTTTGAACTAATTCAGGTAAATGCTTGTGAATAAATGGTTCTCCCCCGCTAATAACTATTCTCGGAGATTTTAGTTCTGCTAAAAGTTCACCAATGGTACGCTCCGAACGCGGTAAGTTTGCCCCACCATCAGCATAACCAGTATCGCACCAAGGACAGCCCACTGGACAACCAGACAGGCGGATAAAATCTACTAAAGAACCAGTCCAGTATCCTTCACCTTGAACTGTACTTTGAAAAGTTTCATGAATGGGTAGCTTTATTTCTAAAATTGACATTTCTCTGGTGTTTCAATCATCAAACAAAATGAATAGTAAGACTAAATTAACACACCTTGATTCTTCTGCGTGGTGCATAACCACCCAACCCTTGGTGGGAATAATTCATGAATTGTCCTTACATCTTTTTCACTAGAAGTCTATTGAATCAAAATCAAACTAGCTGACAAGTAGCTGAATTAGAATCATGTTCACGCACTGTCGCCTTTTCCACCCAGCAGCGATCGCCGTAAATACTATTGACAATTTCTGAGGCCTTGTCAAAAACCAACTCGGCAAATTTTTCACAACCTACTTGATCAAGAATCCGTAAATTACAGAGGTCTTTTTCTGCCAAACGTTGAAATTCTTCAAGATGTGGGTCATCTTTAGCAATACATAATGTGTGGTCAAACTGCCACTTCAGCCATTCTTTCAATTCCTTTAAGTCACCAAACCCTACCACCCAGTGTTTGTCATCTAACTCTTTAGCGGCAAAAGTCAACTCAAATTGTAAAGCATAGCCATGAATCCAGCGACAATGTGTTTCGGATCTCCACTGCCGAAATGCACAAGAAAATCCAGAACTGTATGTATATGTCTTGGTAGAAGTAAACGCTTTACTCATTTTAATGTGCAGACTATAACTATTTTAAACTTTTATACATTTAATCTGTATAATTTAAACAGGCAAGACTTGTAATGAGCTTGTAATGAGCTTGTCCTGAGCGTAGTGTTAGCTATAGTATACCAGCTTCACAGAAGTTAAGAATTTTATGAATATACAATTTTGTTGTGTAATAGCTTATTCTTGACACAAGAGGAGTAAGTCAAAGACGCAAAGATGCCACAATACACCTTTGCGTCTTTGTCTGAAATAATTCTTTAAGAAGCAACAGCAGTAGAACGAGTCCTTCGTCTTCTGCCATCTGCTACCTTGACAGGAGGTTCTTCAGGAACTTGCATCAATAAAGTCAAAGAAGGTTGACATTGCAACTCTCTCCGCATGGAACGGGCCAATTCGCGCTCTAAAGTTTCCTGTAACCCTCCCCAATCTGTATGTGCAGGTTGTCCTTCGATGGGAGAAAACTCCGACCAACGGACACCGAGGATTTCCTCAATGCGTTGTTGTACCCATTTTTGCAAAAGCGATCGCTCAATACTGGTCACCACTCCTTGCATATGCAATTCTGGTTTAGCTATCAGCTTACCATTCCAATCAATAGCAGCAGCAATAATTACCATGCCTTCCGTAGCTATGCGTTGGCGCTCTTCCAGCACTTTAGAGCTAACCATACCGGAACTAGAAGTATCCACTAATTCGATTCCAGATGGCACTTTTCCCGCAACACGGATGGAATGCTCTGTTAACTCTATCACATCTCCATTCTGGATAATCACCATATTTTCCGATGGCACACCCATGCTTTGAGCCGTTTCTGAATGTTTAACTAACATCCGATGTTCACCATGGAATGGCACAAAGAATTTAGGACGAGTTAAAGCAATCATCAGCTTTTGTTCTTCCTGACAACCATGGCCAGAAACGTGAACGCCTTTATCCCTTCCGTAAACCACATTTGCTCCCTGAATCATCAGTTTATCAATGGTGTTCACCACAGCAATGGTATTGCCGGGGATGGGGTTAGCGGAGAAGACAACGGTATCTCCTGGGCGAATTTTGATATGGGGATGTTCTTGATTGGCAATTCTGGTCATGGCCGCCATGGATTCACCCTGGGAACCAGTGGTTAAAATTAGCACTTTATCATCTGGCATTCCCCGGACAGTATGCAAGGGTTGGAAAAGGCTATCTTCACATTTGATATAACCTAAATTCCGAGCATGGGCAATTAAATTCAGCATAGAACGCCCTATAACTGTGACTACCCGATTATGTTTCCTCGCCAGTTCTAAAACTATGTTGATCCGATGAACACTAGAAGCAAAGGTAGTGACAAATAAGCGTCCAGTTGCTCGGGAAAATACCCGATCCAGATTAGGAATTACAGATCGTTCGGAAGGTGTAAATCCTGAAATTTCAGCATTAGTAGAATCACTTAATAAGCAAAGTACGCCTTTTTCCCCGTGCTCCGCCAGGCGTTGTAGGTCGAAATGCTCACCATCCACAGGGGTGTGATCAATTTTAAAATCTCCAGTATGAATGACTACACCTAGTGGAGTATGAATGGCAACGGTAAAGCTGTCAGCAATGGAGTGGGTGTTGCGGATATATTCGACAAAGAAAGATTTACCAATCCTGACGACATCACGGGGAAGAACCGTTCTTAATTCGGTCCGATCTCGTACTCCTGCTTCTTCTAATTTCCCTTCTAGCATTGCCATAGCTAGTCTGGGTCCATAAATAACAGGAATGTCAAATTGCTTGAGATGAAAAGCAATTCCCCCAATATGATCTTCATGGCCATGGGTGACGATCATGCCCTTGATTTTATGGCGATTTTCTCGTAGGTAAGTGGTATCAGGCAGTACAATATTTACTCCATGCATCGCCTCCGTGGGAAAGGCCAATCCTGCATCTAGAAGTACAATTTCGTCTTCGTACTCGAATACACAGGTGTTTTTGCCTATTTCGTGTAAACCGCCCAGAGGAATTATTTTGAGTGTTGAGTTAGCTTCGTTTTTAGCCATTTTATCCTGGATATGGTTGTTGATTGTAAATCGCTTGTAAGTTAAGTTTTGGAAGGGAAGAAAACACCAAATTTCTGTTTAAATTCAGCTTCTATAAGGTCCTATTTGATTTCATTGACATCAAACTGAATGATTTTTATATTCCTCAGTTGTAGCACAGGTGTTGAAATTGCAGTTTACTAACAATTTGTACACATTATTTATAAGTTCAGTCAGGGGTTTATAGCTTATATTAAGTTCAGCTTTTCCATGACTGACTCTAATTTTTTCAACACATCCTTATCTGCTGCACATAAGGGTGGACGAGTTGAACCTACTTCCCAACCTTGCAGTTTTAATGCCTCTTTAACTGGAATGGGATTAGTAGTTAAAAATAAAGCTTTAAACAATGGGAACAATTGTAAATGTATTTCCGTAGCTCTGTGAATTTTACCTACTTGAAATGCCTGAATCATCTCTTGGAGTTGATTACCTACTAGATGAGAAGCTACACTCACCACGCCGTGACTGCCTATGGCTAACATGGGCAATGTTAAAGAATCATCTCCAGCGTAAATCCGAAATTCTTTTGGTGTCAAGCGGCGGATTTCACTAATTTGATCTAAGTTACCACTGGCTTCTTTAATGGCGACAATGTTATCAATCTCCGCTAACTGTACCACTGTTTCTGGACTGAGGTTTTGGCTAGTCCGTCCGGGAACGTTATATAACATCATTGGCAGGTCGGGAATAGATGCTGCTATGGCCTGAAAATGTTGATATAATCCCGCCTGGGGCGGTTTGTTATAATAGGGAACTACTTGTAAAGAACCATGTACTCCTATCTTAGCGGCTTTTTGGGTAGCTGCGATCGCTTCTTTGGTGTAGTTAGAACCACAGCCAGCAATTACTTTAGCTCTACCTGATACAGTTTGCAATACCTCAACAAACAATTGGTATTCTTCATCCCAACTTAGTGTTGGTGACTCTCCTGTTGTCCCACACACGACTAATGTATCTGTACCATTATTCACTAGATGATCTGCTAGTTTCCCAGCTAATTGATAATCAATATTACCGTCTGTTTTAAACGGTGTAATCATGGCAGTTACAATTGTACCAAAATCTGTCACACTCTTTTCTCTCCTACTTTGTCAGTTGTCAGTTGTTCGTTGTTCGTTGTCTGTGACAAATTACTAAATTTCACTCTATACTCTATGTTAAGGTCTGTTTTAGTAGATTTTTTTCCACTAATAATTCGGCAATTTGTAGGGCGTTTAAGGCTGCACCTTTACGAATTTGATCTCCACACAGCCACAAGTCTAAACCACAACTATGGGAAATATCTTGACGAATTCTGCCTACTAAAACTTCATCTTTGCCACTAGCATCTATAGGCATAGGGAAATAATTTGCTTCCCAATCTTCTACTAATTTTACTCCAGGTGCTTGTCTTAAAATGTCTCTGGCTTCATCTGGATTAAAAGGTGTTTCAAATTCTAAATTAATGGCTTCAGAATGGGCGCGGAGGACGGGAACACGCACACAAGTGGCTGTAATTCTAATTTCTGGACTACTAAATATTTTGCGAGTTTCATTGACCATTTTCATTTCTTCCTCACAATAACCCCAGGCTGTTAGGGGTGAATTATGGGGAAAGAGATTAAATGCTAAGGGATAGGGTAAAACCCCCGCCACTGCTTCTTTTCCTTCTAGTATGGCGGCACTTTGGGTTTTCACTTCTTCCATAGCTTTAGCACCCGCACCACTGGCTGATTGATAGGTAGCCGCTACGATTCTTTTCACTGGTTTAACTTGGTGCAATGGCCACACCGCTAAGGACATGAGAATGGTTGTACAGTTAGGATTGGCGATAATACCTTTGTGAGTAAGTGCGGCTTGAGGATTTACCTCTGGTACTACCAGGGGTACATCTGGGTTCATGCGGAAGGCGCTGGAATTATCAATGATAACCGCGCCCTTGTCTACGGCTATCCCCGCCCAAGTTTTGGAGATACTACCCCCAGCGCTGGCCAGAACTATATCTAGATTAGCCCAGGAGCGATCGCTTACCGCCTCTATTGGGATCTCTTCTCCTTTGAAGCGGATGATTTTGCCCGCACTACGTTCCGATGCTAACAATTTCAACTCAGCCAGGGGGAAGTTCCGGCTTTCTATTAATTGCAGCAACTCCGTCCCGACAGCACCAGTTGCTCCTAAAATAGCGACACGATAAGATTTAGACAAACTGAACTCCTCCTTTAAGAGGTTATTAAGAATTTTTCTTTTTTGGACTACCGAAAAAATTAAGTATATCTGTATTGTTTGGCTCAATAGCAGATGGTAAACTACTTACACTGATTTGGAGGTTCAAGTTCAGTGATGACTTACAGCGTAGTAGTTAAATAATAAAGTTTGCATATTCTCTGGATTTTATCCTAGTTTTTTTCAGTTTATTGACTAACTTTTAAACTTGGTTGTTCATGATGCCATGTTAAACGTCAATCATATCCCAGCTTATAACAATTATCTATAATCGTCAAAACTACTCTACTATCGTATAATGGTCTATTATACTGCAAACTGCAAAAAAAGGAAACTAAGAGCGATTAACATTTAGGTATTTTTTTTGAAGAAGTCCTTTCTATAACGTTATGTTACTGGATAGAGGACAACTATAAGGAAAGAATATCATAAACTGTTCACTCCCTTGCTTTTAGCTGTAGACTAGATATCTGCTAAAAGAGCCTAAATTATGTCTGATGAGAAAGTTGCCGTTTTGAGATAGATGATAGATATTTCGATACAGCAATTATTTTTCGGTTTCCTGCGGGTTCATTGATCATGTTCCCCATGCAGTCAAAAGTAAATGTCTAGACCTATTGAGAATCTAGACAGCACATATTTGCGGATAGAATCCCCGAATATGGCAAAAATAGAGATCATCAGCGATCGCTTACCACTGCGGTAGGCAACTGTAGCCGATGTGTACTCAAATATCAAAATACCAGAAAATTTAGAGACAAAGCATGAAAGTTACCCAGGAAAAACTCCCCGCCAGTCAAATTGGTTTAGAAATAGAAATTACACCGGAAACTACCCAACAAAAATACGAGCAAGTCATTAAAAATCTAACTAGAACCCTAAATATTCCTGGGTTTCGCAAAGGTAAAATACCCCGGCAAATATTAGTACAACGACTCGGCATACCTCGGATTAAAGCAGCCGCCCTAGAAGAAATTATCCAAGAAGGCATTGATCAAGCAATTAAGCAGGAAGCAATCACCGCTATTGGTCAGCCCCAACTGCGATCTTCCTTTGATGATTTAATTACCAACTATACACCAGGAGAACCCCTGACTTTTGCAGCGGCCGTAGATGTAGTTCCAGAAGTGCAATTGAAAGAATACACAGGACTACAAGCTAAAGCTGAAGAAATCAAATACGATCCGGCTCAAATAGATAACATCATTGAGGAGCAGAGACAAAAACTAGCCGCATTAGTGCCAGTAGAAGGCCGTGCAGCCGAAATCAATGATGTAGCAGTAATTGATTTTAAAGGTGTAATTGCCAAAGCCGAAGGTGAAGATCCCGGCACTGAACCAACACCAATTCCCGGTGGCGAAGGAACTGATTTTCAAGTGGAATTACAGGAAGATAAGTTTATTCCCGGTTTTGTCTTGGGGATAGTGGGTATGAACCCTGGGGAGACTAAAGAAGTAGCCGCCCAGTTCCCAGATCCCTACGGTAACGAAGAACTAGCAGGTAAGGCAGCCTTGTTTACCATCACCCTCAAAGAAATTAAAACCAAAGAACTACCAGAAGTAGACGACGACTTCGTTCAAGAAATTAGTGACTTTGAAACCGTAGAACAACTGCGGGCCTCCTTAGAAGAACGGTATCAAAAAGAAGCCGCAGATAAAACTAAAGAAAATCAGCAAGAAGCTTTATTAGCAGAACTTCTCAATCATGTAGAAATAGACTTACCGACAACATTTATTGATCAAGAAGTAGATGCCATGCTGACACAAACAGCCATGAAATTGTCTCAGCAAGGAATAGATGTCAGAAAGCTATTTACCCAAGATGTGATTCCCCAACTGCGCGATAGATCCAAACCCGAAGCTATAGAGCGTCTGAAACGTTCCTTAACCTTACAAGAAATTGGTAAACGGGAATCTATTACCGTCACCCCAGAAGAGATACAAGCCAGAGTCATAGAATTGATGGCAGAATATGCTGATCAAGAATTGGATGAAAACAGACTCCGGGGAGTAGTCGAAGAAGAAATACTAACCAAAAAAATCGTTGACTGGTTACTTGAACACTCATCTGTTGAATTAGTTCCCCAAGGTTCTTTAACTCCTACAGAAGAACCAGACGCAGCAGTTGAGAAAGCAGAAACTAGTAATCCTGAGTAAAGGTGACAGGGAGAATGGGAGGAGCGGTTCGACTCCCCTTGTTCTTTCCTTCTGAACTTCTGATTAGTCCTAAATCCTGAATTTTGCTATATGAGGCATAATGGTTAACAGTTCACAATTTCATGCCATTTATTGTTAAATATCCTAGTATGCTTGTATCGCAGTCAGGAAATTACCCGATCACCAGCTTGAGTCCCATCGGCACTAGCAGCAATTCCACCAGCCCTAGTAATATTGTCCCGATGGTAGTAGAACAGTCCGGTATGGGAGAAAGGGCGTTTGATATCTACTCCCGCCTACTGCGCGAGCGGATTATTTTTTTAGGAACGCCCATAGATGATGTTGTGGCCAATTCTATTGTTGCCCAATTGCTATTCCTAGATTCTGAAGACGCAGAAAAGGATATTCAATTGTACATTAATTCTCCTGGTGGCTCAGTCTACGCAGGTATGGCAATCTATGATACAATTCAACAAATACGTCCCGATGTTGTAACCATCTGTTTTGGACTAGCCGCGAGCATGGGGGCCTTTTTATTAACATCTGGAACACCTGGAAAGCGTATGTCTTTACCTGACTCCCGGATTATGATTCATCAACCCCTAGGTGGCGCTCAAGGACAGGCCATTGACATTGAAATTCAAGCGCGAGAAATTCTTTATATTAAGGCTGAATTAAATCAGTTAATGTCCAAACATACTGGTCAACCTTTAGAAAGAATTGAAGCTGATACAGAACGCGACTTTTTCATGTCGGCAGAAGAGGCGAAGAATTATGGTTTGATCGATCAGGTCATTTCTAGACAAAATCTTCCCACAGCAGGGTAAAACGTCACCATTCTGAAATAAGAGGCTGATATGTCTAAGTACGACTCCCATTTAAAATGTTCATTTTGCGGCAAGTCTCAAGAGCAGGTGCGGAAATTAATCGCAGGTCCGGGAGTCTACATCTGCGATGAATGCGTTGACTTGTGTAATGAAATCCTCGATGAGGAGTTGCTAGATACCAATCCTGCGACCTCAGCACCACCACAGAAGTCAGAAGCGCCTGAAAAACGTCGCACTCGTTCGTCTAATCTTTCTTTTAATCAAATCCCTAAACCAAGAGAGATTAAAAAATATTTAGACGAACACGTTATCGGCCAAGATGAAGCCAAAAAAGTTCTATCTGTGGCTGTTTACAATCACTACAAAAGACTGGCTGTTTTACAATCCAAGTCCAATGGTAAAGCCGGGGCTGATGATGCGATAGAACTACAAAAGTCTAATATTTTGCTCATTGGCCCCACTGGCTGCGGCAAAACGCTGTTAGCTCAAACTTTAGCCAAAATTCTTGATGTTCCCTTTGCTGTTGCTGATGCCACTACCTTAACTGAGGCGGGGTATGTGGGAGAAGATGTGGAAAACATCTTGCTGCGACTGTTGCAAGTGGCAGATTTGGATGTGGAAGAGGCTCAACGGGGTATTATCTATATTGATGAAATTGACAAAATCGCCCGCAAGAGTGAAAATCCCTCCATTACTAGAGATGTATCTGGAGAAGGGGTACAGCAAGCTTTACTGAAAATGCTGGAGGGAACTGTGGCTAATGTGCCACCCCAAGGCGGACGCAAACACCCCTATCAAGATTGTATCCAAATTGATACAAGTAATATCCTGTTTGTCTGTGGTGGTGCGTTTGTGGGTTTGGATAGGGTGGTGGATCAAAGAGTGGGCAAAAAGTCAATTGGTTTTGTCCAACCAGGGGAAGGGCAAACAAAGGAAAAACGGGCAGCGGATACATTGCGTCATCTAGAACCGGATGATTTGGTGAAATTTGGCATGATTCCTGAGTTTATTGGCCGGATTCCCATGGTGGCTGTTGTTGATCCTTTGGATGAAGAAGCTCTGATGGCAATTTTAACTGAACCACGCAGTGCTTTGGTGAAACAATACCAAAAACTGCTGAAGATGGATAATGTGCAGTTAGATTTTAAACCGGAAGCTTTGAAAGCGATCGCTCAAGAAGCCTACCGCCGCAAAACTGGGGCTCGAGCTCTACGAGGTATTGTTGAAGAATTAATGCTGGATGTAATGTATGAGTTACCTTCTCGTAAAGATGTGACTCGTTGCACTGTCACTAAGGAAATGGTAGAAAAACGCTCTACTGCGGAACTGCTGGTACATCCTTCTTCTTT
>JBJTTJ010000197.1:0-20393 GCA_046080125.1 Cuspidothrix sp. | reverse complement strand
AAATCCTTCGTACTAACATTTATAGCAGAATGGGGCGATCGCACACAATTAGCCACCATAGCCCTCGCAGCCAGTAATAACCCCATTGGTGTCACAGCCGGCGCAATATTAGGACACGCAATTTGTGCAGCGATCGCCGTTATCGGTGGTAAATTAATAGCAGGTAAAATTTCCGAAAGACAAATTACCTTCTTAGGCGGGTTTCTATTTATCATCTTTGGCATAGTTGCCGCTATAGAAGGAAGATAAACTATGAGTAGGGACAATTCATGAATTTTCCCTATCAAGGGTTTTGTGATTATGCACATTTCATTACCACGAGATGTCTAACATACATCTTGTGGAAAGATTGTCAAGACTTTTCATGGAACGTCTCTACTAAGTAGTCATGCAAAATAAATTTCATAGTTTAGGAGATGGAACAGGTAAGGTTTACAGAGATTTTTTCTTCAATAACTATGTGCAGTTAATTTTGCTTGGGTAATTATATGTTGTTAATCCTCATATAAATTATATTAGTTCTATATAAGCGTTTATTTGCGATTACGGACTTAATTTTAAATGATTTTAGGGGTTGACTTCCCTGCCTAGGTATGATATTCTGACAATGGGAGTGCGTCTATTCATAAAAATTTTGCTTACACTCCATTATATTAATATAGCACATCGCGGGCAACATTACAACCCAAACCAGAAAAAAAAATTTCGCGCCGGATAGAAAAGAAATTGTGTAGAATTGCTGGGTGTGACAATAAAACTAGATAATGGATTTTCATCTGCAAGCACCTTTTAATCCCACCGGTGATCAACCACAGGCGATCGCTCAACTTTCTGCTAGTATTCAAAAAGGAAATCATTATCAAACATTACTAGGTGCGACAGGAACTGGGAAGACCTTTTCCATTGCCGCAGTTATTGAAAAAGTTGGCAAACCGACCCTAGTATTAGCTCATAATAAGACATTAGCTGCCCAGTTGTGTAACGAACTGCGGGAGTTTTTTCCTAATAATGCAGTGGAGTATTTTATCAGTTATTATGACTACTATCAACCAGAAGCATACATCCCGGTTACTGATACTTATATAGAAAAAACATCAGCAATTAATGATGAAATAGATATGTTACGACATTCCGCTACTCGTTCCTTATTTGAACGTCGGGATGTAATTGTTGTTGCTTCCATTAGTTGTATTTATGGTTTAGGAATGCCGGCGGAATATTTGAAAGCGGCAATTCGTTTACAACTAGGAATGGAAATTGATCCTCGTCAAATTTTACGGGATTTAACAGCAGTGCAATATAGTCGCAATGATATAGAAATGGGGAGGGGAAAATTTCGAGTTCGGGGTGATGTATTAGAAATTTCTCCTGCTTATGAAGATAGAATTATTCGAGTAGAATTTTTTGGAGATGAAATTGACGCTATTAGATATATTGATCCTGTATCTGGGGAAATTCTCAACAGTTTAGAAGCAGTAAATATTTACCCTGCGCGTCACTTTGTTACCCCTACAGAGAGAGTAGAACTAGCTTGTCAAGATATTACTACAGAATTAAAACAGCAACAATTACTGTTAGAATCAATGGGTAAATTAGTTGAAGCACAACGCATTGATCAACGTACCCGTTATGATTTAGAAATGTTACGAGAAGTCGGATATTGTAACGGCGTAGAAAATTATTCTCGTCATTTAGCAGGTAGACAAGCAGGAGAACCACCAGAGTGTTTAGTTGATTATTTTCCCAAAGATTGGTTATTAGTTATAGATGAATCTCATGTTACTGTTCCTCAAATTCGGGGAATGTATAACGGAGATCAAGCAAGAAAAAAAGTATTGATTGATCATGGTTTTCGTCTTCCTAGTGCGGCGGATAATCGTCCTTTAAAAGCTGAAGAGTTTTGGCAAAAAGTCAATCAGTGTATTTTTGTTTCCGCAACTCCAGGAAATTGGGAATTAGAAATTTCTGAAGACAATATTATTGAACAAGTAATTAGACCAACGGGAGTAATTGATCCAGAAATATTTGTGCGTTCTACGGAAGGACAAATTGATGATTTATTAGGAGAAATAAAAGATCGAGTTGACCGTCAGGAAAGAACTTTAATCACAACATTAACTAAACGCATGGCAGAAGATTTGACCGAATATTTAGAAGAGAGAGGAATTAGAATCAGATATTTACATTCAGGAATTAATTCTATTCAAAGAATTGAGATTCTACAAGATTTAAGAAACGGGGATTTTGATGTTTTGGTAGGTGTAAATTTATTACGAGAAGGTTTAGATTTACCAGAGGTTTCTTTAGTGGCAATTATGGATGCAGATAAGGAAGGATTTTTGAGAACAGAACGTTCCCTAATTCAAACTATCGGCCGTGCTGCACGTCATGTGAAAGGAACAGCAATTTTATATGCTGATAAATTAACAGATAGTATGATTAAAGCTATTGAGGAAACTGATAGAAGAAGAGGAATTCAAATGGCTTATAATAAATTACATGGAATTACACCGCAACCGATTTTTAAAAAGTCGAGTAATGCTATTTTATTATTTTTAGATGTTTCTCGACGTTTAAATGCCAGTGATTTAAAAATTGTTGATGAACATTTAGATGAATTATCTTTGGATGATATTCCAGAGTTAATTACTGTGCTGGAAAAACAGATGAAGGAAGCAGCGAAGAAGATGGAGTTTGAGGAGGCGGCAAAATTGCGCGATCGCCTTAAACATCTTCGAGATAAAATGTTGGGTAAGTGATTATATTCTTTTTTTAACGAACCACAAAGGACACAGAGAGTAAGAGGAAATTTGACAGTAAATTATTAAGGGACATTTTTGAAATAACCTCTCAGAATTAAGATTTCTATGATTTATTTATTAACAGAATGAGCGTGATTTGTAGGTTAATGATCCACATTTTGGTTAAATTATTTTTCTACGTTAAATTCAACTTTATCGTAGATATCAGCTAACACAATTTGACAAGGAACAGAGGCTAAATTTAAACTATCTTCTGCATCTGTAAATTCAGAAAATATCCATTTATTATCACCAATTTTGCAGTATTGCTCAACGTGCATTGAGTATTGGTCAAATAAAATATATTCTTGAAAGGTGGGAATAGTGCGATAAGCAGCAAATTTTTCATCTTTATCATAGCTTTTGGTAGAATTTGATAACACCTCAGCAATCATTAACGGGTTAGTTATTGTGTCTTTTCTTCCTTCTTCAAATACTAAAGGAGTTTGCACAACCATAATATCAGGATAAGTGTGAATTTTTCCATGAGGAATCCAAAGACGTTGATCTGTAACAAACACTTGATAAGGACGACGTTTGAGAGCAAAATTTAACACAGCATAAAAATTGCCAGCAAGTTGATTATGATTTGGTGTTCCGCCTGTCATTGGTATAATTAATCCATCAATATATTCGTGACGTAGGTCTGAATTTACTTCAAATTCTAAATATTCTTCCAGTGAGTAGTAGTGTGTTTCTTGTGCAAGAGTCATGGTATTTTCCTCCGTATGAAGGTTATAATCTAATTGAAAAAAAATATTTGTGTCCACAATAATTGGCTGATTTCTAGACACTAATTACTCTCCAACAAATTTAGGCTATTCATATTATCTCATAATTGATGAGGGTTGGACAAACATTTACAGGGAATTAATACCCAAAGCTGCAAGTTGTTCATTAGACATTTCCGAAAATTAATGTAGAGACATTCTATAGAACGTCTCTACAAGGGTTTTAGAAAACTCATATTTAATTTTCGGACAGGTCTAATAGCTCAGATGTAGAATAGGTAGAGGATGTTAGACTCCTGGATCTGTTATCCTAAAGATAAATCCCTAACTAACTTGCAGCTATGACCGTCACCCAAAAGATTGAACCCGGTTTAGATGTAGTATTTCCTCCCAGTAATCTAGAAAGTGACGAACCTCCATTGGAATCATCTTTACATCTACAACAAATGCTACTACTAATCCAATGCCTCAATTGGTGGTGGCGAGATATAAATAAAATTAATGACTATTTTGCTGCGGGGAACATGACTGTTTATTACAGTCCTCGGCAAATTAAAACCAAAGATTTTCGTAGTCCAGATTTTTTCCTGGTGCTGGATACAGAAAACCGCGATCGCAATAGTTGGGTAGTCTGGGAAGAAGGTGGTAAATATCCTAACCTCATTATAGAATTGCTTTCTCCCTCTACTGCACCCCCTGATAAAGGGATAAAAAAACAAATTTATCAAGATATTTTCCGCACACCTGAATATTTTTGGTTTGATCCGCAAAGTCTAGAATTTGCTGGTTTTATTTTGTTTGGTGGAACATATCAACCCATAGAACACAATCCTCAAGGTTTATTATGGAGTCAACAGCTAAATTTATATTTGGGTGTCCATGACGGTAAATTACGTTATTTTATGCCGGAAGGACAGTTAATGCTAACACCAGAAGAATATGGAGTACAAGCAACTCAACGCGCAGAACAAGAAAACCAACGTGCAGAACAAGAAAAAAAACGCGCAGAACGTTTAGCAGCCAAACTCAGAGAATTGGATATTGACCCTGACATTTTATAATAAAACACACTTTGTGTACGTTGGGTTTACTTGGGTCAACCCAACATTTTAATACATTTTCAATACATATTTTGGTAAAGTGACTCAAACAGATGTGAATCAGAATGGGAAAAAGCTACAAAGCAGCGACACCACAACATACTATACCCTGTTAGGACTACATCCTTCAGCATCAGTAATTGATATTCGTCGCGCTTATCGGGAACTTAGCAAACTTTATCATCCAGATACGACGGAATTAGCTGCTAACATTGCTACTGATAAATTTCAGCAAATTAATGAAGCTTATGCTACTCTGAGTAATCCAGAACGTCGCCTCAGTTATGATTTAAAAATTGGCTATTCTCGTTTTGGAGTGATTCAAACCCCATCTGATTTGAATCATCCTGTGTCACATTTCCATGATCGGTCAAAATCAAGTTATTTAGATGCTACAGATCGGCCTTTATCTTCTGGAGAAATATTTGTATTATTTGTGTTGGGGTTAACCATTTTTAGTTGTATTCTATTAGCGATCGCTATAGCCATCCTGCGTGGAGAAACAATTAGTTAAACTCAACTTACCTCTAGACCAAACAATCATTTTGAATTTTCAATTGCTTATGCTTCCTGCGAATACTCCCCTATATAGTCATCCCCTACCACAAATTGAACAATGGCTAAAAAACCAAGGTTGTCAACAAGACCATACCCAACTACACTGTTGGCGAATACAACGATCCAGTTGGGAAGCAGAACTATGGTTAGACACAGAACAAATCACTGTCCGTTACCTTCATGCAGGAGAAAATAATCAAGATATTCAACGTTCTTTTAAATATTCTCTCAGTCGAGAAGACATTCAAGCAGCAATTTTTGCCGGTCCATAAATTCAAGCGTCCCATGGTTAATTATTCTCCCAAAAGTTAGAATTTAGGAGTATTTGTAACTCTTAAAAATCATACAGGATCAGGCTGTTTCTCCTGCTTCCTGCCTTCTGCTGTAATGCTGTAGCATTACCATCTACACCTTACCAAACCGTCGTTCTCGTTGCTGATAAGCAGATAAAGCGCGGTGAAATTCTTGTCTATCAAAATCTGGCCAGAGAGTATCAGTAATATAAATTTCACCATAGGCCATTTGCCAAAGCAAGAAATTAGATAAACGCATTTCGCCACTGGTACGAATTAATAAATCTGGATCTGCTATACCTGCTGTATATAAATGACTTTCAAATAATTCTTCAGAAATTTCCTCTGGTTTTAATATACCTTCCTGTACCTTTTGAGCGATCGCTCGACAAGCCTGTAAAATCTCCTGTCTCCCGCCATAATTAGTAGCCACAGTAAACTTAATACTTTGATTATTTTTAGTTTCTGTCATTGAGCGAGAAATTTCCGCTTGTAATGCTTTTGGTAAAGCTTGTAAATTGCCAACAAACTGAATTTGTACATTTTCTTCCACCATTTCTCGCAGTTCTTGACGCAACACACGCTGGAATAAACTCATCAAAAACTCCACTTCCTCCTGGGGTCTTTTCCAGTTCTCCGTGGAAAAAGCGTAGGCAGTGAGGGCTTTAATCCCCCAGTCCTTACAGCAGCGTAACAAATCCTTGAGAGCATCCACACCGGCCTTATGACCCATAATCCGGGGTAAACCCTGGCGTTTTGCCCATCGGCCATTACCATCCATAATTACGGCAACGTGTTGAGGTAGTAATTCTTTGTTTAAATCTAGGGGTAAATATTGCAATTCAGTTTGTTGTATTTTCATTTTTTATCTTGAGAAGCGGTCGTACCCCTACGGGGAAATAAACTACGAGTAGCGTGTCGAAGACAAGGTAATCCAGGCAATCGGGAAATTAATTTTAGTAAGGGACTACCAAACTGACGAACTAAACTTAAAAGACCAGGTGCATGAGCTTCCCGATCTACAGTGGGAGAAAATCGAGCCTCTAAAGACTCTTTCAGCTTTTTAATAGTTAGTGGTCTATATAGAGTTCCGCGTTCCGCTAAGGAAATAGAACCCGTTTCTTCAGATACAACAACACAAATACAGTTTTCCACCCTTTCCGTAATTCCCATTGCTGCCCGATGGCGTGTTCCCAACTGGCGGGAAGCTGTACGCCCTGAAAGTGGTAAAATTATACCTGATGATACAATGCGTGAACCACGAATTAAAGTTGCTCCATCATGTAACAAAGTTTTGGGCTGGAAAATAGTTTGGATCAGTTCCTTGGAAATTTCAGCATTCAGCTTTACTCCCGGAACTGAGAAATCCTGCTCTTCAATTGCCCCAGTGGTTTCTAAAATTAGTAAAGCACCAATACGATTTTTTGATAGTTCTTTAACTGCATCAACAATTTCATCAATCACACTATCTGACTTAGGAATTGCACTAGTGTTACTGTGAAACAACTGCCAAAATTCACCACGTCCCAATTGTTCCAAAAAACGCCGAAACTCTGATTGGAGTGCTACTGCCATAGCTACAGCACAACCAATCACCAGTTTTTCCAGGACGAAATTTAGCAGGGGTAATCCTAATTTACTACTCAATGCCGAGCCGAGCATTAAGATTATCAATCCTCGCACCATCCATAGGGTGCGACGTTCACTAATAATCACTAGGATCATGTATGTCAGTGCCAGCACTAACATCATATCCAGAGTCCCAAGGAGCAAGGACTGTGACCTATCTCCCAGGTTTATCAGCCATTGCTTCCACCAATCTCTCATGACATCTGGATTCTTATAGTCATTTGTCAGTTGTCAGTTGTTAGTTGTTAGTTGTCAGCTGTCAGTTGTTAGTTGTGATTTTTTCACCACTGACTACTGACTACTGACTACCGACTATTTCAGTCTTGCCGGTAAGCAATCTTGTCGAATCAAATCTTGATAAGTTTCGCGCTGCAAAATTAAATTTGCTTCGCTATTTGCCACTACAACTGCTGCCGGTCGAGGGAGGCGATTATAGTTAGATGCCATACTGTAATTGTATGCACCAGTTCCCATAACTACGAGAATATCATTGGCTTGAGTTTTTGGCAGTTGGGCATTTTTAATCAGAATATCTCCTGATTCGCAATGTTTACCCGCCAATGTCACGATTTCCGTGCAAGGAGCGGACATTTTATTCCCAACCACCACCCGATAAACTGATTGGTAGGTGATAGGACGGGGATTATCGGACATTCCGCCATCAATCGCTACATAAGTGCGAATTTCAGGAATCACCTTAGTAGCACCAACTGTATAAGCAGTAACACAAGATGTAGCAATAAGCGATCGCCCAGGCTCACAAAGTAACTTAGGTAGAGGTAGATTTTCTGATAAACAAGCTGTTTGTACAACTTCACAAATTGCCTTTGACCATTCCACAATGCTTGGAGGATCATCGGATTCTGTATATCTTATTCCTAAACCACCACCCACATTTAGTTCTGTCACAGTTAACCCATGTTTAGCAGCATCTCGTAGCCACTGCACCATCACCGATGCCAAATCTCTATGAGGTTGACGTTCAAAAATTTGTGAACCAATATGAGCGTGTAAACCCACACAGTTTAAACTAGGCTGTTGACTAACAAAAGCAAATACTTCCTGTAAATTATTGGGATCAAAACCAAATTTACTATCTAAGTGACCCGTGCGAATATATTCATGGGTATGGCACTCAATCCCAGGTGTTAACCGCAGCATAATCCGAATTGGGAACAGAGAGGAATCTTCTGTTTGTTCTCCTGCTATCTTCACCAAGGTATGCAATTCATGCCAGTTATCAGCAACAATAGTACAACCGGACTCAATTGCTAAAACTAGCTCATCACGAGATTTGTTATTGCCATGTAAGTAGATTTTATCTGGAGTCACACCCGCGCTGAGGGCAGTATAAAGTTCCCCACCGGATACTACATCAATTCCTAAGCCTTCTGAGGCCACAATGGCACAAACTGCTAAACAATTCCACGCCTTAGAAGCATAAAGTACATGAGATTCCCCTTGATAGTATTCTTTAAAGGTGTCTCGATATTGCCTACAAGCTGTCCGCAAAGTTTCTTCATCTAAAATATATAAAGGTGAACCAAACTGTTCCACCAGGGTAGTCACATCACACCCACCGATTTCCAGGTTGTCATGATCATTGACTCTAGCTGTCAAGGGTAGGAGTTGTTGGTTAGGGGAAATATCAGCACTGTTGCCGTTTTGTGGCTGTAAATATTGACGGCCAGAAACTTCAACTTCGACGGGGTGAGTCAATACCATAACTAAAACTTCTCTTTGTGAAAAATAAGGACATGAGTATATGTCCTCATTCTCAGTTTACCAAAGAAATGGGTTTGAGGTTCCCCGCCCACTTTGGTAAGCTCAGTGCATCGCCTCTAAGGTGAGTTTGATATAATATTGTCATGAAAACACTCAAGTTTCAGCTAAGTAAATAGACCCTCTATCACTAAAATGTGTGAAGAAAAGTAAAATCTCTGAAAACTTCTTCACTCTTGCCTTGCCATAACGACAATCATTGGTAACTGATAATGGCTAATTGATAATTGATAATTGATAATTAACCTTCCCTAATTCTTGAAAATCGTGATTTCATCAGACTTAAAAATTCAATCTTTAACTAGAAACAATCTCACAGAATTGTTAGAACTGGATAAAGCCTGTTTTAATGGTTTGTGGACAATGGAAGGCTATCTGCGCGAGTTAGAAAGCCCTAATAGTCATTTTTTTGGCTTATTTTCACCTTTCAATGACTCTGAATTATTGGGAATGGGTTGCTTTTGGTCAATTCTAGAGGAGGCGCACATTACAATTTTGGCGGTTCATCCCCAATATCATGGTCAAGGGTTAGGCAAGGCTTTATTATATGTGCTGTTACAGACGGCCGTTAATCTAGGTTTGGAAAGAGCAACTCTGGAGGTTCGGGACTCTAACCACGTTGCTATTTCCCTATATCAAAAGTTTGGGTTCAAAACTGCCGGAAGACGACGAGGTTATTACAAAGATAACCATGAGGATGCTTTAATTCTTTGGCTTTCTGAATTACAGCAGCCACATTTTCTTAAAAATTTCCAGCCATGGGCAATTCTGAGAAGTTCACCGTTCTAGATTTCAACCAACAACCAACAACCAACAACTGACAACTGACCACTAACAACCAACAACTAACAACCAACAACTAACAACTGACAACTGACCACTAACAACTGACAACTGACCACTAACAACTGACCATAACTAATCTTCCACTGATTTGGCCCCTACTTCCACTGCTGTGATATCAATTGTTCCTTCCGGTGCAAAACGCTGAAATTGGTTGTTTTTTAACGATAACTGCTCTCCACAATTGGTACATTGTAGTTGAGTGTTATTGACTCCTGTTAATTCATATCCACAGACAGGACATTGACCAGTGACTAGATTTTTTGCTAACCACCAGCGAACCCCTAAGAATGCAACTACAGGTAAAAATAACAGTAAGCCGAAAATAATTAATAAAGAATTGACCAACCAACCCAAACCCAAGGAGGCTAATAACCAGGAAATTGCTAGTAAGGTCAACCAAGGGCGGATATTTCCCCAGTTGAATGGTAAGTTTTTAAAGATCATGTCTCAAATTTGTGCTGCTGAGTTTAAGATAAGGTTAGAAACTGTAAGCTAAATTCTAGCCAAATACAGACAAATATATACAAAACCTTCACATAATGGCCTATACTTTATACTTAGTTATAGTCCCTGTATTATAGAACCCAGTGAAGTCAATATTTTAATTAGCCATTGTTCTCTGAAAATAAGTATAGATTAATTAAAGTCAATTACTATTTAAAATCTGAAATCAGAGAGGTTTAATTCCTTTTTTATGTTTTCATATTGCGATTAAGTTACTAGATGTTAGTGTTGTGATTCCAAACAATATTTAACAATCAATAAGCAATTTCTGGTATCTGAATCCCGTTCATAGACAACTTTATCTGCTAAACGCCTAAGTAGAAACCAGCCATACCCACCTACTTGTAAAGTACCAGGTTCTGGCTCAATGATCACATCGGGATTAAATGGTTGTCCATAATCCCAAATTCTCATTTCCAGTCTATCAATCCAAAGAATAACTTGAATTTCTATAGTTGTTTCCGGTGGTAAGGAACGATGAGCATGACGAACTGCGTTGGTAAACCCTTCTGCTAATGCTAGGTTGAGACGATACAGTTGGCTGTCGGACCAGCCGTATTGAGGTAAATATCGCTGACAAAATTCTTCAAACCATTGTTGCACTTGGTATAGGAGCTTAAGATCGCTCTTTACCGTCCGATGGTCTTGCTGCACTATGCTAAGCATTGACCGTGATTTCAATAGTAAAGTAAGTGAAAAATCCGGGAATGTGTGATTAATTGGCTAATTTTACATTTTGGCATGGGGATTGATTTCCAAAATAAAATATCTCAAAGTCTGATGATATTATCCCCTCATGGTTTGATCACAATTATTACACATCCAAAGAATTAAAATTCCGGTATTTAAGATTGGGAAAGCCGATTGGTAATTATGGTCTTCAGATTTTTTTGCACAATTGCTTAGTTAACGCCTGTGAATCTTCAAAAGCGTATATCGCTTGACATATCAATTACAAATAGACCATCGAACATCACGGCTATTTGTCTGTCAGATATGATCCGGTATACACTCTTGAAGATCACAGGCGTTACCAGGGTTAGCTTTAAGTGTAACTGAATCTCTTAGAACAATCCTAAAGTTAAGGATTTATCTAATGGCATTGCAGCGCCAATACCTAACCAAATAGTGACAAAAGTACCAAACAGAAACACTGTCATAGCGACAGGACGACGGAAAGGGTTTTGGAACTTGTTGACGCTTTCCAGGAAAGGAACAAGAATTAATCCCACAGGTACAGCAGCCATAGCTAACACACCTAAGAGTTTATTAGGTAGTGAGCGTAAAATTTGGAATACAGGGAACAAATACCACTCTGGCAAAATTTCCAAAGGAGTAGCAAAGGGATTTGCTGGTTCACCTGTCAAAGCGGGATCTAGAACAGCTAGAGACACGATACAGGCAAAAGATCCCATAATCACAACAGGGAATATGTAGAGCAAATCGTTAGGCCAGGCGGGTTCACCATAGTAGTTATGGCCCATGCCTTTGGCGAGTTTGGCTCTTAATTGGGGATCGCTCAGATCCGGTTTTTTTTGGGTTGACATTTTGAAATGCGCTCTCCGGCTGAAGTGAGGTTAAAGCATTGGCTAAAGCCATCAGCTATACAAGTTGCTCAGATTTGAGATAGTAGTCTATGTTTACAACTTACAAGTTATTTTCTCTCAGTTTAAAACAAACTACGATGATCTGGAAACACAAGTTATGCCTAGTTGCCAATAACTTTGAATTACAAAGGTCCAGAAATACCTTGTTTGCGAATCATCAAGAAGTGGAACAACATGAAGACAGCAATTAACCAAGGGAGAACAAAGGTGTGGGCGCTGTAATAGCGGGTGAGTGTAGCTTGACCAACACTAGAACCTCCACGTAATAAATCGGAGATGAGAACACCGACTACGGGAATTGCTTCTGGTACACCACTAACAATTTTTACTGCCCAGTAACCAACTTGATCCCAAGGTAGGGAGTAGCCTGTCACACCGAAGGAAACTGTGATCACAGCCATGATCACACCACTTACCCAGGTTAATTCACGAGGCTTTTTGAAGCCACCTGTTAAATAAACGCGGAAAACGTGGAGAATCATCATCAATACCATCATGCTGGCTGACCAGCGGTGGATGGAGCGAATTAGCCAACCAAAGTTGACTTCATTCATGATGTACTGTACGGAGGAGAAAGCCTCGGCAACGGTGGGCTTGTAGTAGAATGTCATGGCAAATCCAGTGGCAAACTGGATTAGGAAGCAAACTAGGGTAATTCCACCCAGACAGTAGAAAATATTAACATGGGGAGGAACATATTTGCTGGTTATATCATCAGCAAGTTCTTGGAGATCCAAGCGTTCCTCAAACCAGTCATAAACGTTGGCCATACAATCTCAAGTTCCTAAAAATAGATTGCGGTTGATAAGTTTTGTTATGCGAAGCCCCTTCATAAGTGACTATTAGACTAACCTCAGTTAGAGGGTTCGCTTCTCGCTTCCTCCAAGAGAATGGGCTTCTACTTGTCCACGAGCGTAAATTAGGGTGTAACTCACCCTATATTTGAGCGATCTTCCTGTCTCTGGTCTTTGGTAAGGCAACGCTGGCAATGTTGACTCCAAAGAAAATTCTATCGTTGATCAGGAGGGATGATCTTGAAAAAAAGTTGGATTAGCAACTTTATGAGAAGAATGCACTTCTTCTATAAAAAAAGTAACATAGTCGAGAGATAGATTTCATCAACATCACAAGTAGCATTGAAAGTTTTAGGGAATTTGAGTCTGAGATGGAACTGAAAACAGGGTTCATTAATCAACGGTTTTGGCGGTTTTGGCGGCTAGGATGTTCACTGGTACTGATTTTCTGCTTAGTCCTGGGTGGATTTGTTTTTCCAGCTTTGGCTATGACCCAGGAACAAAAACTTGTTTACGAAGTGTGGCGAATTGTGAATCGCTCTTATCTGGATGGGACATTTAATCATCAAGATTGGGTTGATGTGCGGCAGAAGGCACTAAAACATTATTTACCAAATCAGGAATCCGCTTATACGATAATTCAGGATATGCTCAGGAGTCTGGATGATCCTTTTACCCGTTTTCTTGAACCTGAGAAATATCGCAGTTTACAAGTTAATACTTCTGGCGAACTAATAGGTGTGGGATTACAAATTGCGTTCAATCCCCAAACTGGTATTTTGGAAGTAATTGCACCTATTGAAAATTCTCCAGCCCAAAAAGCGGGTTTAAAGCCACGCGATCGCATTTTGAAAATTGAGGGATTATCTACAGAAAATCTAACTATTGATGAAGCGGCGGCGCGAATGCGTGGAGCTGTTGGCACTGTTGTGACTCTCTTTATTAGCCGACCGGGAGAACAGGATCGGGAAGTAATCTTGGTGCGAGAACGGATTGCGCTTAATCCTGTAATATCTGATTTGCGCCTATCCCCAGAAGGCAGTAAAATTGGTTATATTCGTCTGAGTCAATTTAGTGCCAATGCTGTTAAGGAATTGGCACAAGCTATTTCTATTTTAGAAAAAAAAGGCGCGTCTGCCTATATTCTTGATTTAAGAAATAATCCCGGTGGGCTTTTACAAGCAGGAATAGAAGTCGCTCGTCTCTGGTTAGACTCTGGAACAATCGTTTACACTGTCAATCGTCAAGGGATTCAAGGTAATTATGAGGCTTTTGGTCCATCCTTGACGAAAGATCCTTTAGTGATTCTAGTTAATCAGGGAACTGCCAGCGCCAGCGAAATTTTAGCGGGTGCATTACAAGACAATCATCGCGCCCAGTTAATAGGGGAAACTACCTTTGGCAAGGGGTTAATTCAATCTTTGTTTGAATTATCTGATGGTTCTGGTCTGGCGGTGACAATTGCTAAATATGAAACTCCTAACCATCGAGATATTAATAAATTGGGAATTAAACCAGATCAAATAATTACCCAACCAATAATTAACGGTGAGGAAATTGCTACGGAAAAAGATGCCCAATATCAAGCAGCTATAGAACTTTTAAGGGAAAATTTGGTAATGGGTCATTAGTCAGTTGTCCCTAAAGTTGCTAAATTCAAGTTGATAATTTTTTGGTATGCTTGATCTATAGAGGCTTTATCTCTGAGGTAGCCTATATTAGAACCTGGACAAATATGATTGAGGGTTTCTGCTGTAAAGCGATCGCGTAGGGATTGAATACTTCTAAGTTGTCTTGGCCAATGAAAGGTCTTAGATGTGCGTAATGGCACAAGCTCACCTTGATAGTTAGGAACTAGATGCCGTCCTGAAAATAACACCCCGTCAAATTCAGGATAGTATAGACATGATGAGCCCGGAGAATGTCCTGGTGTCCAGATAATTTCTGTGGTGGTGTTGAGAGTAAACTGATCAGAAAACGTGGTCAGGGTTAAACCAGGCAATAAATAAGCTTCTTGCTCTTGAATCAGAATTTCGCAATTGAAAATTTGCTGGTATTCTGCGGCCTTGCCAATAGCACCACGATGACTAATAAAAAACCACCTAATCCCGCCATGAGAAGACAAAAAATCTTGATTTATTGGTTCTAGAGCGGGGCAATCTATGAGAATGTTGCCTTCATTTGTCACAATGAAGTAGGATGTTCCTCCCAATGTATCCCGATTAGGCGGAAAAGCAAAAATACTGTTATTTGCTGGAGAAATTGCCTGGACTGATGTACTTTGAGGAAATATAGAACGTGGAGGTTTAGTCTGATGAGGAAACTGTTGAGGCAAAGAAGACATAAATGAAAAAACCAAAAGACAGGTGAATAATTAGGTTACAGTGGGGTTAACAGAAATGTTAACTGTAATGGAAAAATTAAGGTGTGCAGTCTTGCTTGTAATCAAAATCTATAACGGAAAATACAAGTAAGGCATTCTATTAAGTAGAAAATATCATGGTATTTTTGTTTGTCCTCATTTTGGGGTTATTAACTTATTTCATGATGCAACAGACTGTTGCACGGGCTACAAGAACCCCTATATGGTTGTTGTGGTTGGTCTTAATGACTCCAGCATTTTTATTAGCCGGTTGGACTTTAGTGTATGGTGTGAAGCAAACACCGCCTTCAGGATTAATTCTCTGGGTTTCGGTAGTTTGTTTATTATTGTATTGGTTATTGTTTAATTGGGGACGACAGTTACCTATAAATTTAGAAAATCAAGGAACAGAAAATTCATCAGAAACAAATGATTCTCCGAGAGAAACGACACCGATACGGCCGATTGATCTAGTAGAAGAAAGCCAACTGCGAAATTGTTTTCCTTGGGGTGTTTATTATGTGCAAAAAATAGACTATCAACCTCAAGCAATAATTTGTCGCGGTCAGTTGCGAACTATATCTAGTGAGGCTTATGTACAAATTAAAGCTAATATTGAGAGGGTATTTGGCGATCGCTTTTTAGTCATATTTCAAGAAGGAATAAATGACAAACCCTTCTTTGTCTTAGTACCCAATGCTCAAGTGGCTAAACAAAATAACCAACCTAATGGAGAAAAAATTACCGAGCCGGGTTTAGCCATACTATTATTAGTATTAACTTTATTCACTACTACTTTAGTAGGATTGAGAATTGCTGGTTTTCAAATTACCCAGTTGGAATCTGATCTGACATTATTTATTAAAGGTTTACCTTATGCCTTAGGATTAGTTACTATTTTAGGTACTCATGAATTAGGACACTATTTAACAGCTAGATTTTATCAAATTCGGGCTACTTTACCTTATTTTATTCCTGTACCTTTTTTCTTAGGTACATTTGGGGCATTTATTAAAATGCGGAGTCCTGTACCTCACCGCAAAGCCTTATTTGATGTGAGTATTGCTGGACCTTTAGCGGGATTTATTATTACTATACCTTTATTAATGTGGGGTTTAGCTAATTCTGAAATAGTCAGTTTACCGGAAAAAACAGGACTATTAAACCCGAATGCACTGAATCCTAAATACTCCATTTTGTTGGCTTTACTAGCGAAATTAGCGTTAGGAAGTGGATTAACTGTAAAATCTGCCCTAGATTTACATCCAGTTGCCGTGGCGGGATTACTAGGATTAATTGTTACCGCTTTAAATTTGATGCCCGTAGGACAATTGGATGGTGGTCATATTGTTCATGCGATGTTTGGACAACGGACTGCGGTGATAATTGGTCAAATTTCTAGATTCTTATTATTACTCTTTTCTTTGATCAGAGAAGAATTTTTATTGTGGGCAATTCTTTTATTATTTGTTCCTTTAATTGATGAACCTGCTTTAAATGATGTCACAGAATTAGATAATAAAAGGGATTTTCTGGGTTTAATTGCTATGGCTTTATTATTGTTGATTATTTTACCGTTACCTGAATCTTTAGCGAATTTGTTGCGGATTTAGACATCATTCGCCCAAAAATTATCATATTTTGGGCTATTTTTATCACCTCTTTCTTAACATTCAACACTTCTGGCAAAATAGATCTAATAATTCGTCCGTGTTGGTAGAGGTTGATCAAACGACAGCAAAGAGCGCGAAGTTTGGAAGTAAGTTGTCCAAATTTGGGGGTCTGGGCGTTTTTGCCATTGAGGTCGACGTACTGCTAATGATAAGATAGGAGCGATCGCACCGCGATTTTGGGCGGAAATAATCACATATACTTCTGTCACTAAAATATCTTGGTTAAAACTACGTTGAGTTAGAGCCCTAGCGGCTGCTTCAGAGCGCCTGAGAACATTTTCGTAGCTTTCGTCTGGTAAACGATCTATCAGCAAATCCACTCTAGCGGTGTAAGCTTGGACCATTTGCGGGGCGATCGCCTCTGTAGTTAACCATAGGGGAAATGCTAGTAACAGCCAAACCCCACCGTGAATGATCGGGATTTTTTTGCTAATTTGGTCAACAATTGAAAAAGGAATCACCGAGAACAGTTGTTTTGTATAAATTCTGAACATAAGTTTGCAACTCCTAAATGATAGTAAAGAAAAGTAAACAAGCCTAAAACCCCTTTTCCTGCTGCCTCCCACCTTATTCCCAGGACAATATATCTTAGATTACTGTTAATTATCCCTATCTGTTTCCATGACCAATTGCCGTCAAGTTGCCTTTATAGCCCTTAAAGAAGTACACAAAGGAGCTTATGCTGATGTTGCCCTAGATCGTGTATTACAAAAGTTTAAATTAGCCGACAATGACCGTCGTTTAATGACAGAATTAGTCTATGGAAGTGTGAGAAGACAACGCACTCTAGATACTATTATTGATCAACTTGCTACTAAGAAAAACCAACAACAACCCAAAGACCTCCGTACTATTTTACATCTTGGTTTTTATCAGCTGCGTTATCAAGAAAGAATCCCAGTTTCTGCGGCTGTAAATACTACTGTCGAATTAGCAAAAGAAAATGGTTTTCCTGGTTTAACTGGTTTTGTGAATGGTTTATTACGTCAATATCTCAGACTGGCACAAAAATCATCAGAACCGCTAAAATTACCGGAGAATCCCGTAGAAAAATTGGGAATTTTGCATAGTTTTCCTAATTGGATAATTGAAGTTTGGTTATCACAATTAGGTTGGGAGGAAACAGAAAGACTTTGTGTTTGGATGAATCAAAATCCGACAATTGATTTACGGATAAATATCCTACGTAGTGCGATCGCTGAAGTGGAATCAGCTTTTGCATCCGTCGGTGTTTTAGTGAAATCCATTCCCCATTTACCCCAAGCTTTACGACTAATTGGTAATAATGGTGCAATTCAAAATTTACCCGGTTTCAATGCAGGTTGGTGGTCTGTTCAAGATAGCAGTGCCCAATTAGTTGCCCATTTACTTGACCCTCAACCGGGTGATGTGGTGATTGATGTATGTGCAGCACCAGGGGGAAAAACCACCCATATTGCCGAGTTAATGGCAGATAAAGGCAAAATTTACGCCTGTGATCAAACCGCTTCCCGGTTGCGTAAATTAAAGGAAAATACCCAACGTCTACATTTACAATCTATCGAAATTTGT
This sequence comes from Cuspidothrix sp., assembly GCA_046080125.1. Taxonomy (GTDB): domain Bacteria; phylum Cyanobacteriota; class Cyanobacteriia; order Cyanobacteriales; family Nostocaceae; genus Cuspidothrix. Next base: position 2,162 of record JBJTTJ010000197.1, on the reverse strand, counting down.
ACGGGAGACAGTCGCAACTTACCGCAATTTTACAATTGTGCTGACCGTGTACTACTTGATGCTCCTTGTTCCGGGTTGGGAACTATGCACCGTCACGCAGATGCGCGTTGGCGACAAACACCAACATCTGTAGAGGAGCTTTCCCAATTACAAAAACAACTAATATCACATAATGCCAAATTTGTCAAGACTGGTGGCGTTTTAGTGTATGCAACTTGTACATTGCACCCGGCGGAAAATGAGGAGGTAATTTCTGAGTTTTTAGCGGCAAATCCCCACTGGCAAATTGAACCCCCCAGTTTCGATTTAATGGATATTTCTACCCCAGGCTGGTTAAAAGTTTGGCCTCATCAACAGGATATGGATGGTTTTTTCATGGTGCGCTTAAAAAAAACTAAGGATTCCGAGTGAATACCAAGACTGACTGTAAGATTTAATCAAAGCCGGAATCTACCAGAGGAGGCAGCAATGGTTAATAATTCTCATGTAAGAAATCTAGTAAAAATACTGATTGGAGCAGCTTGGATTGATGGTAAAATCCAGCCGGAAGAACGGCAATATTTGCGGGAGATAGCTCAAGTTAAAGGTTTAGCTAATGATCCAGAAATTAAACCTTGGTTGTATGAATTAGTACCAGTCAAGCCAAATCAATGTTATGAATGGGTAAGAGAGTATTTAGGCGATCGCCCAACCCACGAGGATTACGAAAGTTTAATTGAAGCCATCAGTGGCTTAATTTATAGTGACGGTGATGTCGCTGTGGAAGAAGCAAGACTCCTCTCTCAATTGGAGGAGTTAAGCAAATCCAGTGAACTTCACTCTAGTGTCTACACCACCCTACTCAGGCAAATTCAAAAACTTTATCGTCGTTGGGTGGACGTGCAGAATTAAATAATTAGGTAATGGGTAATAGACATCTGGTGGTAATAAAATGTACATAGCCACCCCACCATTGGTGGGGGCAATTCATAAATTGTCCCTACATCTTTTTCACCGGAGGTCTAATGGGTAAAAGTTTTTACAATCACCAATTACCAATTACCAAATTTATTCCTTCTCAATCTTGGGAACAATGTCAGGGCGTTCTTTATTTTCCCAACCGGGAGGACGCTTGGAGTTGTACCAAGCAATTGAACCAATGGTGACAGCAGCTATAAAACCAACTACATACACCAAAGTAAAAGCTAAAGGAAAATGATTGCCAGTGTTTTCTACTGGGACTTGGAGCAATAAATAACTCATGAGTATATTCCGCTTAATGTTAGGTTACACTTCTTAAAAAAGTATAAACTGAGCAGATCATTTACATCTGTCTCAGAAAAAATCTTTAGATGATGTTGACTTTATTTCCGACGATCGCTTAACAAAACCTAGGGTGGGCATTACCCACTAGAATATTATACATTAGATTACGACAAAGAAAACCAGTTTCTTCATCTACAATTATTCCCTCTGTTGAACCCATTTGCATTCTAAAGTTAAAGAATCTCCTGAAGCAAATAATGTCACTTCGTGTCCCCGATGGACTAATTCATTAGTTAACATTCAATGAAATACCTATACAATCAGGCTTTCAATGATTTTGAACTGGGTTCTCCATAAAAAGTACCTAAGAACCAGAATTTTTAACTTGACTGCAAATACAATAGCAAGTATCTTACAATACTATTTATCAAGCTTCAGATATATTAAAAGGTATGAATATATACAAACAAATTCACAAATCTCGTGTCTCATGGCAGGGAATTTTTGCAATAGTCATATTTGGTGGGAGTTTCCGCAATTTTGGGAACATTAATGGCTGTGGGGTTAGCACGTTATGACTTTCCTGGCAAGAGATTATATCAGGGAATTGCTTATTTACCCTTGTTAATTCCTGATATTGCGATCGCTGTTTCTACGTTAGTATGTTTAGCAGCTTTTGCCATTCCTTTGAGTATCTGGACTATTATTGCTGCCCATATTGTTTTTTGTTTATCTTATGTGGGTTTGGTAGTTTCTTCTCGCATGAATAATATCAATCCCCATTTAGAAGAAGCAGCATTAGATTTAGGTGCGACACCAGTACAAGCCTTTATTTTAGTTTTATTACCTCAATTAATGCCGGCAATTATTTCTGGTTGTTTATTGGCTTTTGTCTTGAGTTTAGATGATTTTTTAAT
>JBJTTJ010000196.1:0-30115 GCA_046080125.1 Cuspidothrix sp. | reverse complement strand
TTATTTTCTGCAATCTAAAATCCAAAATCCAAAATCCAAAATCATCAGGCTTTCCTGGTGTCTATGGCGCGGTGGAACCACACTGATCCCTTCCCGAACTCAGAGGTGAAACGCTGCTGCGGCGACGATAGTTGAGGGGTTGCCCTCTGTCAAAATAGCTCGATGCCAGGTTTTTTATTTTACATCCCCTCTCATGACAATCATGAGGGGGTTTGTTGTTTTTGTTTTTTATCCAATTTGGAAATTATTTAATTTATTGGAATTTGCAAAAATTTTCTGCAATATTAAACAGGGTTTAGCGTTGCTAATCATCCAATTCAACCAGAAACAAAAACGGCTCTTCCAGACTAAGTAGAACGGACTGGATAATTCAAAGTTTGTAGTGAGGAATTTATTCCTCATTTGAGGACTCAAGTCCTCACTACAAAGCAGCTCATTTTTTTACATTACTTAATCTACTTTGATTTATTCTCATCTACTTACTTAAATATGATAAATTAGTAGGAAAAATACCAATTTAGTAGAATCCTTCTTCTGAAATTATCAAGGTTAGTTAAGTCATAAGCTCTTCTTTTAACGAGCTTAATTTTCTGATTAATTCCTTCTACAACTCCTTTCCTTGAGTAGTTCGGTTATCAAAATAGGCAAGAATCTCATTTATCCATCTACTTATCATTCGACAACTTTTTGGGAGATATTTATAAGCTAATTTGATTCTTTTTCACCAGATGTCTCATAATCTTCTGCCTTCGTTAAAGCAATGATAACTGTTCATTAGGGGGCTTAAAACCCATGTGTTGATAAGCCGCTTTAGTTGCTATTCTGCCTCTGGGTGTGCGGCTTAAATAACCTATTTGCATTAAATAGGGTTCATACACTTCTTCAATGGTTTGAGTATCTTCCCCAGTTGTGGCGGCGATAGTTTCTAAACCTACAGGCCCGCCATTAAAGTTTTCAATTATTACACTGAGCATTTTTCTATCAGTCCAGTCTAACCCACATGGGTCTACCTGAAATAGAGTTAATGCTTCAGATGCAACGGTTTCATTGATTTCTGAAAAAGACTTTACTTCCGCATAATCACGGACTCGTTTTAGTAGTCTATTGGCAATTCTGGGAGTTCCCCGTGAACGTCTAGCAATTTCTGTTGCCCCGTCTGATTTAATTGCGGTTTGTAATAATTCAGCAGTACGAATAACTATTTGTGTAAGTTCTTCAACTTCATAAAAACGCAACTTTTGAATTAAACCAAAGCGATCGCGCAATGGAGAAGTTAAAGCTCCGACGCGAGTTGTTGCCCCCACTAAAGTAAATTTACATAAAGGAATACTTCTAATTCTGGCACTAGAACCCTTACCCACCGTAATGTCTAAACGGTAATCCTCCATCGCTGGATATAGTATCTCCTCTGTCATCCGTGATAAACGATGAATTTCGTCTATAAATAGTACATCTCCCGGTTTGAGATTCACCAATAACCCCACGATATCCCGTGGCCGTTCTAAAGCTGGGGCGCTGGTAATTTTGCAGTTTACCCCCATTTCCGAGGCCAAAATCATCGCCATTGTGGTTTTCCCTAAACCCGGAGGGCCATACAACAGCAAATGATCCATTACCTCCTCTCTAGACTGAGCTGCTTTTATGGCAATCTCTAAAACATCCTTTAAATCCTTCTGTCCAATGTAGTCTGCAAACTGCTGGGGACGAATACTTTCTTCCGGTTTACCCTGTTCATTAATAGCAGCCTCCGGTTGTAATAGGTTATCTGCTGAAGGTACTTTTACCCAATCTTGCTGCTGTTTTGGTTCTCTGTTAGGTTCTGGAGGCTGTTTTTTAGAGGAGATAATCGCCATAATTTTCAGGAATTCATAAGTTTAGAGTAGATATTTAGCACCGATAAATCGTGACAGCAATCAAGGAGTAAAATCAGTATATGACATTTGCAGTTAGTGAAAATATAGTTACAGCGTCAAAACCATAAATATTTATTTTAATTTATTAGAACTTACGCAAGATGTCACTAAAACTCTAATTATTGGGTAGGGGTAATTCATGAATTACCTCTACTTTCGTTCTCTTAGGGTTTTAATACCCTACCCTGATGAGTAGTTTTAGCTGTCCCCCGTTTTTTGAATAGTTTCAATTACTGCCAAACCTATACTAGAAGCGGCGATAAGTATAATAGCTGATCCTAAAAAAGCGATGGTCAGCATTTGCAGGGCTTGGTCAAAAAATATATAGGTGGTCATTTGTTCACCTTCTGAACCTTATACAGCTACTGGTACTATTTAATTCTTTTCTACAGCCTGGAGGCTGAATTCCTAGTAATCGTATCTTAACAAAACTTTAGCTCTTTCATGACATGATCGCAAAGTTTTATTACTAAAGATTTGATGAATTTTAACTATATTTAGTTAAGTAAAATACTGAAAAATCCCAAAAGTAAAAATTGCAACTACTATAGGCACAGTATTGTTACTATCTTAACTGTTGTAATAGTTACTTATTGACTGAGACTAGCTATAGAATTAATTTTGTTTAAAATATCTACATATTCCCCTATTATTAAAGCCTATATTTCTGGAATACAAGCAATATTTTTTAGGGAATTTACCAAGGTAATTACAACCTATTTATATGCAGAATCATCGGGAAAAATCGGGTATACTGAAAATTTTACTAATCAATCTTTACTGTAAATAGATAAAGGAGAAGAATTATTAACTGTGATTCTCAAGAAAGTTTCTCAAGAACTTTTAGGTATGACTGGTATATGTCAAATCAATAATAAATCTCCTAAAATGGGAATTGATTCGTGAAATCATTTGTGTAGGAAAGCAGGAGGCAAATGGGGAGTTTCGTTCAAGATTCAAATAGCAGTCCTATATGCAAGGTTTAATAGTAGCAATTACCGATTCAGCCAAACTTGGTAAATCATAACCACCTTCTAAACCAAACAAAATTTTTCTGGTGATACCTAAACAGTATTCTGTAAATAAACCAAAATCTTCTGGTTGTAAATCCATACTTGCTAAAGGATCATTTGCGTTAGCATCATAACCTGCGCTGACAATTAGTAAATCTGGCTGAAAATTGGTTAAAAATGGGAGGATTTTCCTTTCCCATAACGGGCGATAGACAGTAATATCACTACCAGGGGGGATAGGTAAATTTAACACATTATTATGTGAACCTTGATCGGAAGTTTTCCCAGTTCCGGGATAAGCTGGGTATTGGTGAAGAGAACAATAGGCAATTTCTAAGTGAGTTTGTACTATAGCTTCCGTACCATTACCATGATGTACGTCCCAATCTAGAATAGCAACGCGCTTAACCCTATGCTGCTGTAAAGCATAAAAAGCAGCAATAGCAGCATTAGAAAACAAACAAAAACCCATACCTGTATTACTTAAAGCGTGGTGCCCAGGTGGACGCGCTAATACGAAACTTGGATTAGATGTATTTAAAACTATGTCAACTCCGTCTAACCACGCACTCACAGCCAATAAAGCAACATCATAACTGCGGGGGGAAATGGGAGTATCTCCATCTAAATATCCACCACCGGAGGCGGCTATATCTTTAACTCTATTAATGTATGTTGTAGCATGAACTTTCTCGATACAAGACATTAAATATGGCTTAGATGGGATTGATGTAGGTGATTGCCAGGCAATTTGTTTAGCAAAACTAGCAGCTTTTAAAGCATTGACCACAGCAGTTAAGCGGGCAGGTTTTTCTGGATGATAGAGGCCAGTATCATGGTCTAAAAATTCGTCGGAATAAATAATTGGAAACATACGGTAAGAGGATGTTTGCAAAGTAGTCTATCGTAATATTTATCACTTTTTTACCCATCTTAATCTCCCTTGTATAAAGGTTTAGCTAAAGTCCAAGCCTTTTTCATACTGAGGTTTGGTTCATAACCAAACCTTTTCCTGTGATTTTCATAGTCTATTCTGCTACAATGAAAATGTCATCCCTGTTCTATCTGTTGCTATGCATCCAAAAAATAAACTATGAGTAATCAAACCCCCAACTACGATCCTAGCGGTATAGCAGAAATTAATGGTAATCTCTTGGGTTTACCTTACGATTATAACACTGCTAATTTAATTTTCTTTGCTGTTCCTTGGGAGGTTACTGTTTCTTATGGTGCGGGAACAGCGAATGCACCACAGCGAATTTTAGATGCTTCCTATCAAATAGATTTGTTTGATTTTGATCATCCTGATGGTTGGAAACAGGGCATTTATTTAGTAGAAATTTCTCAAGATATCCTAGATAAAAATAATTATTATCGTCAACAAGCAGCTAAAATAATTGCTAGACAATCTGAAGGTAAGGCATTAACAGATGCACCAGATTTAACACCTACACTCACAGAAATTAATCAAGCTGGTGAACAGGTAAATCAATGGTTATTTAGCCAATGTCAGCAGGCAATGAATTTAGGTAAAAAAGTTGCTATAATTGGTGGTGATCACAGTTCACCTTTGGGTTATTTCCAAGCTTTAGCAAATCAATATCCTGATTTTGGAATTTTACATATTGATGCACACGCAGATTTAAGAGATGCTTATGAAGGGTTTGAATTTTCCCATGCGTCAATTATGTTTAATGCTTTGAAAATTCCGCAAATTTCTAAATTAGTGCAGGTGGGGTTGCGGGATATTTGTATTGATGAAGTGGAAATAATTAATAATTCAAATAATCGGGTTGTTGCTTATTATGATTCAGCGATAAAACAACAACAATATGCAGGTAAAAATTGGATTGATTTATGTCAGGAAATAGTAGAGAATTTACCTGAGAATGTCCATATTAGTTTTGATGTTGATGGTTTAGATCCTAAACTTTGTCCTAATACGGGAACACCTGTTCCGGGTGGGTTAGAATTAGAGCAGGTTTATTGTTTATTTAGGGAAGTTGTTAACAGTGGGAGAAAGATTATTGGCTTTGATGTGAATGAAGTTGGTGATGCGGAATGGGATGGAAATGTGGGTGCGAGGATAGTTTATAAGTTGGCTAATTTGTTGGATTTGTCGCAGAAAGGTGTCTAAATCAGGATTTACAGGATTTAGAGGATTGATTTTTTTGTCTGAATCAGGATGTCCAGGATTTTAGGATTTACAGGATGGAAAATATGATAGAATGTACAAAGTTATCATTTTAAAAATTTAATGCAGTTTGAGTGGGACGAAGCAAAGAATTTAGAAAACATCCGTAAACATCAAATTGACTTCGCAGACGTTCCACAAATGTTTGATAGTCCGATGTTAATTGAGGAAGATGAACGTTTTGATTACGGTGAAGAACGCTGGTTTGGTATTGGTTTTTTGGGAAATGGGGTAGCTGTTGTTATCTGGACCCAAAGACGCGGTAATGTAATTAGGATTATTTCAGCACGAAGGGCAAATCGTTATGAACGAAAAAGATTTGAAGAATATCTCACGTACTAATTGGCAAGCTTTAGATTCAATGTCAGATGAGGATATTGATTATTCTGATATTCCTCCATTGACTGATGAGTTTTTTGCTAAAGCAACTTTGCAAATTCCAGCAGCACAAGCTAAAAATGTTATCCAATTAGATCCTGATGTAATAGCTTGGTTTAAATCTCAAAATACAGATTATCAAGCAGCTATTAATGAGATTTTACGTCATCATATTGAAAGTAGTATTAATCAAAAATCTGCTTAATATTAGTCAATGGTAATTTTTTCTGATAGCGAAGCGTGGCGCAAGCCATATAAGGATGTCCAGGATTTTAGGATTTACAGGATGGTTTTTATTCAATAAACAAACTTGCATCAACACAAAACAAATTACCTAACATTTCAGCTTGTTCTTGTGTGACTTCTAACTCACCATTAATTACTTTATCAACTAACGCACTCGAACCAAAAATAGCAACTAAATTACTTACTTCTAAATCCTGCGCTTTGAATAAATGCAAAATTCTGGAACGAGGAGTAGAAACATTTAGTTGATAATGTTGATTTTCAAAGTCCTCAATTAATCTCACTAATAATTCTCATAATGTATTTTCTTCTGGTGTGAGATGATGACGAGAAAGGAAATCTTCGACCACTGCTAAAAAATGATCGTTTTCTTCCTCGGTTTTGATGATTTCTGGTTGATAAGGATATCTTTCAGAATTAGTCATTGTTTTGAGATTTTGCTGCTTGTAATACTTCTAACATAGTGTTTGCAGCATCGAAAGCATCATAAGACGACCAGACAGGATATGATTGATCCGGTTTAATTAAGTTGATTTCTTCTTGCGCTACTTCAGATATTAAAACTTGCATGATGTACAGTTTATCTACACGGTTGAGGGTGTGTAGTGTGTTGAGTAGTTCTGTAGAAACCATTGAAAAAACTCCGGGATTTTCACGAGCGATACTTTTAGTAAGTTTTGCTAAGGTACTTTTACAACCAAGTATATTTTAATAGGACAGAATAACCTATCTCACTTTTATAATAACTTAGTCTTAAATGCTAACTATAGTATGTAGAACTAAAGTTAGCAATAGTTTACTTTAGTAATGCTCTGGCAAATATCAAGCTTACTATTTAAATGAAAGAGTCAATTCTTCAAAAATTTGGTTGCAGAGTGAGAGAAGAAAGACTAAAAAAAAATCTCTCTCAAGAAGAGCTTGCAGAAAGAGCAGGAGTACATCGCACCTATATCGGTATGATTGAACGAGCAGAGAAAAACATCACACTTATTAATGTCCAGAAAATTGCCTTAGCACTAGAAATTCAAATATCTGATTTATTTTATGGTTTATGAAATCCCACGAAGAACTACTAGAATTTTGTCAAACATATAATATTCCCAGCGAATATCTTGTACCTATACTGTCTGATCCAAAAGTAGTACCCATGATTCGTGGAAAAGCTTTTGAATTTTCGGTTGTCAGTCTTCTTTCAAAAGCTTTAAATCCTGAAGAATGGATAGTTGATAAACCTATAATTAACTCCCAGTTAGGTATTCATGATACAGATGTAAGAGTCACTCATTTGAAAACTAATAAAGTAATTAGTGTTGAGTGTAAATTAGCAAAAAATTTGAGTTATAAGAGATTACCAGTTTCCCAAATCACAGACAGTTATATAAATCTTAAGGTAATACCATCGTAAGGCTTTTTCTAGGTTATTACTAGGAAAAAATTCATTTTTATAGAAATAATGCCTTTCCTTTGTAGCTACTTCATTTTTCAAAGCATCAATTAGTTTTTCTGGATAATCACGAATGTATAAATAAACATTGATTAATTCATCATCAATATCATTTAGCCAATTTTTTTCAACTTTATCCTTGGCAAAAAATATAGAAGCACCACCAGCAAAAGGTTCAACGTAACAACAATGACGAGGGATATATTCTAAAATTAACTTTCTAGCGTAAAACTTGCCACCTGGATATCGAAAGGGTGAGTTAATAGCTTGTTTCATTTGTTTTGTGCTAACTATAGTATGCAATACTATCAGAATTACTAGATCATTTGCAATCATTTTACTGATTTTTGATCTTAGCTATAAAATTAGCGGCGATCGCCCCATCCTAAAAACCCATCCCCCCAAACACCCAACAAGCGGTAAAATTAACAATCCAACCCCAATTCCCTTCTTGATATGTATTGCGACTACCTGGTACAAATCCTGACAGCCCGCGTTTACGATGTAGCCCAAGAAACACCACTAGAATACGCCCCCAACCTCTCAAACCGCATCAACAACAAACTGTTACTCAAACGGGAAGATATGCAGTCTGTCTTCTCCTTTAAACTCCGGGGTGCATATAACAAAATGGCTAACTTACCCCTAGAATTACTTAAACAAGGTGTGATTGCTGCATCTGCGGGAAACCACGCCCAAGGTGTAGCTTTATCTGCCAGTCGTTTAGGTACAAAAGCTATTATTGTTATGCCCGTTACAACCCCCCAAGTAAAAGTTAATGCTGTGAGAGCACGGGGAGGAGAGGTGGTTTTATATGGAAATACCTATGATGATGCTTACGCCCACGCCCGTCAATTGGAAGCGGAAAAAGGGTTAACCTTTATACATCCCTTTGATGATCCTGATGTCATTGCTGGCCAGGGAACTATCGGCATGGAAATTCTCCGCCAATATCAACAACCTATTCACGCCATTTTCGTGGCTATCGGTGGCGGGGGTTTAATAGCGGGTATCGCTGCTTACGTTAAACGTTTACGCCCCGAAATCAAAATTATTGGGGTTGAACCGGTAGACGCTGATGCCATGTCTCAATCTCTTAAAGCCGGTCAGAGGGTGCGCTTGTCCCAGGTGGGTTTGTTTGCTGATGGAGTAGCAGTGCGGGAAGTAGGAGAAGAAACCTTCCGCTTGTGTCAGGAATATGTGGATGAAATTATTTTGGTAGATACCGATGCTACCTGTGCAGCCATAAAAGATGTGTTTGAGGATACCCGTTCTATTTTAGAACCGGCGGGAGCATTGGCTGTGGCCGCCGCCAAAGTCTATACTGAAAGAGAACAAATACAAGATGAAACCCTCATCGCCGTAGCTTGTGGTGCTAACATGAACTTTGACCGTCTTCGTTTCGTAGCAGAGAGAGCAGAATTTGGAGAACGTCGAGAAGCTATCTTTGCGGTGAATATTCCTGAAAAACCAGGAAGTCTGCGTCAATTTTGCGAATGTATTGGTAATAGGAATTTAACCGAATTTAATTATCGCATTGCTGACAATAAAGAAGCCCATATTTTTGTCGGTATGCAAATTGAAAATCGCGCCGATGCAGCTAAAATTGTAGAGAGATTTGAAAAAAATGGTTTAAAAACTATTGATTTAACTGATGATGAATTAACAAAATTACATTTACGGCACATGGTAGGCGGACATTCTCAACTTGCAGATCATGAATTATTATATCGCTTTGAATTTCCCGAACGTCCTGGGGCGTTGATGAAATTTGTTGGTTCTATGTCTCCCGATTGGAATATTAGTTTATTTCATTATCGCAATAATGGCGCAGATTATGGGCGAATTGTGGTAGGAATGCAAGTACCACCCCATGAAATGACAGAATGGCAATCATTTTTAGATGGCCTTGGTTATCGCTATTGGAATGAAAGCGATAATCCTGCTTATAAGTTATTTTTAGGCTAATTTATAGCATTTACCAAGAAGCGTGAAGTACAGAGTTTTTTAGTTTTGGGGAACAGGGAACAGTAAATAAATTAGGATTTCCCAGTAAGCTTGAAATACAAAACCATCTGCGTCCATCTGCGTTTTATGATCACTGTTTATACCTCACCAGAGTGGAGATACATCATAAACCCCCTCCTCGCTTGCGGGGAGAGGGTCGGGAATCTGACTCCTATAATGTTCAAAAAGATGCCCTAAATTCAGAAATAACAGAAGTTGGAGATGTTATCACCTCACCTAAATTGTCCCTAAACTCATTATCCAATTCCGTAGGTAAGAATTGACTTGTTCGGGAACTTCATCATGGGGACAATGACCAGCAGTGAGAAAATATTCTGTTAATTGGGGATAATATTCATGGAATTTTTGGGAACGTTCTCTTGCTTTCATCCAGGGGTCTGCTTCACCCCATAATAATAATAAAGGACAAGTTAATTGTTTTAGTAAAATATCAACTTTTTCCCCTTGGGGCGTACTAAAAACGGAAACAAATACATCTAAAGCACCTTGATCAAAAGCTGGATTTTGAATTTCTGCTACTAATTGATCTGTAACTGCACTTTTATCAAGGTAAACCTTTTCTAAGGTGCGGCGAATTACCCATTTTTGGCGTGTATATTGAAATAATAATGCTTGGGCAAAACGTTGTTTAAAAAGCCATTTAACAGAGTTTTCTAAAACTTTTTGCACAGGATTGGGAGTAGGTAAAACTTGATTTCCTGGTTGGGAAAATGGACCTGCACTATTAAGTAGGACTACACCTGCAGCACTTTCATGATGTTGAGCACCAACGCATAAACAAGCATATCCACCCAAAGAATTACCAGCTAAAATTGTTTTTTGACCAATTACCTCGCTGATAAAATCATGGAGTTGGTCGCGCCACAAGTCACCGCTATACTGTAAATTAGGTTTTGCTGAACGACCAAATCCTAATAAGTCAATGGCAAATACTTGGAAATCTGCTCTCAATTCTGTGATATTCTTGCGCCAGTGGTCTGTGGAAGCACCGAAACCATGCACTAATAGCAAAGGTGGACGCTGAGGATGGGGTTCTCCAGCTTGTACATAGTATACATTGTGTCCACGCCATTGCCAATATTGACCGGGAATAGGGTTTGTAGAGGGAGCGATGCTTGTTTGCATATTGCGAAAAAATATTAAGTTACTGTAAATAATTGTAAATTAAATTATTTAACAACTGACCACTAACAACTGACAAATAACAAAAATGATTACTGGAACAACGAAACTTTTGGGAGTGATTGGCCATCCTGTGTCACATTCTCTATCACCACTGATGCACAATGCAGCATTGACTAAACTGGGATTAGATTATGTGTATTTGCCTTTTCCTATTGCGCCGGAAAATTTAGCAACAGCGATCGCTGGTTTTGCTAGTATTGGTGTAGTTGGCTTTAGTATCACCATTCCCCATAAACAAACAATATTGCCGTTATTATCCCAAATCTCTCCTATTGCCCAAGCTATCGGTGCAGTTAATACTGTTACTCGACAAGGTGATAAATGGATAGGAACAAATACAGACGTGGAAGGATTTATCGCCCCCTTACAAACTACCTACTATCAAGATTGGACTCAGAAAAAAGCGGTAATTTTAGGCAATGGTGGCGCAGCAAGGGCAGTTGTGGCCGGGTGTATTCAACTTGGTTTGGCAGAAATTCACATCGTCGGGCGGAATTTAGGGAAATTACAAGCATTTTCTCAAAGTTGGCAAAATTCACCCTTTGCTGATCAATTTCAAGTCCATGAATGGTCAGAATTACCAAACCTACTTCACCAAGCTCATCTATTAGTAAATACTACTCCTATAGGAATGTATCCCCATGTACAAGAATCCCCATTAAATAGTCAAGAAATTGCCTATTTACCAGGAGATGCCATAGCCTATGATTTAATTTATATTCCCAAACCTACCAAATTTCTGCACCTAGCCCAAAAACAAGGAGCAATTATTATTGATGGTTTGGAAATGCTAGTTCAACAAGGTGCAGCAGCCTTAAAAATCTGGTTACAACAAGACTCCGTTCCAGTAGAGGCAATGCGTCAAGCATTACAAAATCATCTGGGAATATGAGCGGCCAGGAATTCGGGAGGAAGAAGGCAATTTTTGCCCCTGCACCTCTAGTCCCCCTCACTACTGTGGCTTCCGCATATACCGTTCCTGTCCTTGGGAATTATAGACATATACAGGCATTTGAGCATTTTGACTAATGACTTTGAGTGCTTCTTGTAACCGTTGGAAATGACCTTGTATCTCTGGATTATTAGCTTGAAATAGGCGGTCATATTCCGGTGTTAAACGGACTTTTATTTCTTGGTTCTCGATGGTATAGATACAGATTTTAATAGTGTTGTTACAGGTGCTGTTGAGTTCGTTTCGTGTTGAGGTTAAATCGCCATAGATATCATACTGTTGTTGTGACTGTTGCTGAGAAGTGCTATAGGTTTCGACCAGAGATTTCGCTTGATTAAAATAGAAAGTGTTTTCACTGACCTGTTTAGCATTTTGTACAGCTTGTTCCCAATATCTAACTGCAACTTGCCATTTTTTTTGATTATCATAGGCTTTGGCTTGATTAGCAGCTTTGATTGCTTGTTGATAGAATGTGGCGGCAATTTGTTCCTTTTTAGCGCGATCGCTCGCAACAACACTTTTTGGTTCGTACTCTGCCAATAGTTTCCTTACATCCTCAATTCCTAAACTATCTACGGGGATCACCTTTAAGGCATCAATTGCTGTTTGGAAATTAGATGCTACATTTTGCCATTCTGGTGCAGATTTGGCTCTAGCTTGCAATTTGGTGGCTGAAACTAGCGCCATTTTGGCTGTGGCAATTTTTTGTAGCCATGTTTGTTCTTGAGTTAATTGCCGATCAATACTTTTTAGAGTATTTTGATATGTGGGTAAACTTGTTCTGACTATACCATAAAATTCATGATCAGGTTTAATTATTGCCAATGACGAAATAGCCCGTCTCCATAGAGTTTGTCTGTTACGTAACTCATCCAAACTCTGGGGCGGTGTTTGAGAGGTCTTCTGTGCGGTTTTTGCTGCTTCTAAGGCTGTGATTACGGTCTTGATTTTGGTTGAATGTTCGGAAAAATTATTAACTAATAGCTGTGATTCTTGATAACGGGGAGACCATTGGGGAATCTTTTGTAGATCTTCAACTACTTGATCTAGTTGTTTTTGCAGTGTCAACAAATCTGTCCCTGATTTGGCACTCTTAACTTGTCGGGGATATTCACTTTTAAATCGCTGTCCTGTTTGTAATTCTTGACATTCCCCAATCACACAACCACGATGGAGAAAGAAAGCCCCACTACCAGAAACTAGGGCAATAACTACTGTCGTACCAATAAGGACGGGTAAAGGGGGTAAGGATAGAGAGAGTCCCTTTGTTCCCGATTTAACCGCAACATTGGCAAAAGGATCAAACTTTGCTCCCGTGTCCTCTTCCTCGCCCATGTCCGTCTGCGGGGCAGAAATCCGAAAATATAAAGTATGTTTACTGTAGGGGCGTTTTTCTCCCATTGCCCTCAAGAACAATTGTACTTGCTCCGTTTGGTAGCTAAATTGCCATTGCAGTGCTTGTTCTAAGACTTCAAATACTTGCTGGGTATCAACCATTACCTCTGGCGGATGTTCGGTTAAAACCATTAACTGCTCATTTTTGATGGCGCATCTCACCCAGAATTCCTGTGTATCCAGCACTTGTGCCACCAGTCTTTCCTGCAAAATACTACCTAAATGTTGTAGTTCTTCTTGTTGAATTGTTGCTTTCATAAAGCGTTAACGCCACTCTTTATATATAGTTTTGATTATCAAAGGGACTTTAGTTGGGGGAGGGGAGACTAGAGATATAGTTTCCATTACAAGGCCAGATTTGTCATGAGAAGTACAATCAATGGGTAATGATTTAGACTTCTATTTTCTATTTTTTTATACATCTAGATTATAAATTAGACAATCCAATGGCAAAATAAATTTTTTAGTTAAGCAAACCCAAATTCTATAATTTTCAGCAGGAGGTGAAATATTCAGATATGGCGGTATACAGTTGAATTTTCTCCGAACTGAAAAACCAAAACATGGCTTACGCCGCACTGCGTTATTACGCAGTAATGGTATTTCACATCCTAACCTTTGTCTCCTGCATTCTGCTATAGCATCAAAGAAAGCGCGTTAGATTTGTCAATATAAGGTGTGTCTCAATGGATTTATTGGAGTATCAAGTTAAAGAATGGTTCGGTAAAATTGGGATTCCTGTCTTACCATCTCAAAGAATAGATCATCCGACAGATTTAAAACGGTTAAAAATCCATTACCCCATTGTTCTCAAATCCCAAGTACAAGCGGGGGAAAGGGAAAAAGCTGGTGGGGTGAGGATTGTAGAAACTACAATTGACGCAATAGCGGCCGCACAGAATATATTTAATCTGCCGATTTGGGGACAATTGCCAGAGGTAATATTAGCAGAAGCCAAGTATGATGCTCAAGAGGAATTTTATCTAGCTGTAGTTTTAGATACCGCCCTTTGTCGTCCTGTTCTATTGGGTTCTAAAGAACCAGATATTGAATGGGAAACAGCAGGGGAAAAAATTCAACACGTAGTGGTTGAACAGGAATTTTCACCATTTTATGCCAGAAGGCTGGCTGTGAAAATGGGCTTACAGGGGACTTTAATCCAATCTGTAAGTGATATTATTGAAAAACTATACCAGTTATTTGTGCAAAAAGATTTAGACTTGGTAGAAATTCACCCTTTAGGTGTAAACTCCGCTGGTGAAGTCATGGCACTTAATGGTAAGGTTAGGGTCAATGAACGGGCTATTAATCGTCATCCTGAAATAGCTAATATGGCGGCAAATATGCTAGGTCGTCGTCATGGTAATAAAAGAAAGAATAGCTTGTTAGGTAATTGGGATAGTTTAGAAATGCCAGGGAAAATTGCTATTTTAGGCAATGGTAAAGGTTCTGTACTCACAACATTAGATGCGGTGGTTAATGCCAATGGCAACCCTGGTAAATGTATTAATCTACGTCATTCATTCATGAGTGATAGCACCCCAACTACCTTCAGCGATCGCCTCATCGGCAGTTTGAAAAATCTAGCTGAAGATGAGTCTATTCAAGTGATTTTGATTAACTTTTTAGGTAGCATTCCTCAAGTTAACCAACTTCCAGAAATTATTACAACTTTTCTCCAACTAGACAGCCAAAAGATTGCATCTGAGATATCAATTACCAATGGTGAAAATAGTGAGCATCCTATTAATTTACCTCACTTAGTCCTACGTTTAGCAGGTTCGGAATTTAATCATAGTAGAGAATATTTAGACCAGTTCACCAGTTATAATCTATCTCCTATGGTTCTAGAAAATTTAGATGAAGCAGTCAAAGAAGCCATAGGTTTAGCTAAGTTACCTGTAGGGAAAAAGAGGAATAGGAAATAGGCAAGATGGGTAAGAAAAATTTATCCCCCTAATTACTAACTGCCAATCACTAATTAAAAATCTGGGATTATTTTGGTATTTGTTATGAATTTAACGCTAGAAAGTAAGGTTTTAATCCAGGGATTTTCTGAATTTATATCACCAACTCATATTGCACAAATGCAAGCCTATGGGACAAATTTAGTGGCTGGTGTGAATCCCGGATTTGGTGGACAAAAAATATATAATCTACCGGTATTTGATTTAGTTGAGGAGGTGGTGGCTAAACTGGGACAAATTGATACAACGATTATTTGTGTTCAACCTTATCAAGTTTTGGATGCAGCTTTAGAAGCGATCGCTGCCAATATCCCACAAATTATTATCATTAGCGCCGGTGTCCCACCATTGGATATGGTGCAGCTACTTCGCAAAACAGAAACTCGTGAAACCCTAATTATTGGACCCAATAGTCCTGGAATTATCGTCCCTGGTAAAATTCTCCTCGGCACTCAACCCAGTGAATTTTATATACCCGGTTCTATAGGCATTGTCAGCCGTAGTAGTACCCTCACTTATGAGGTAGCTTGGGAACTGACAAAAATGGGTTTAGGACAGTCAATCAGTGTTAGTATTGGTAGTGATGCTATTGTTGGTTCTTCCTTTCTCCAATGGCTACAAATTCTCGATGAAGATGACACTACACAGGCCATTGTTTTAATTGGCCAACCCAGTGGAGGTAGTGAAGAAGCAGCAGCAAAATACATTTCTGAAGCTATTGATAAGCCTGTAATTGCCTATATTGCCGGCAAACACGTACCACCTGTACCAACTTGGCAACAAACAGGAACTTTAGCCACTATTATTGGACGTTCTGCTAATTTTGGCACAGCAGAAAGCAAACTAGCTGCTTTTAAATCTGCTAATATTCCCGTCGCTGATAGTCCATCCCAAATTCCCCAACTGCTAAACAAGATCCTCATTCCAGCAAGTGTTGATCAAGAGACAAGAGGTAAGAGGGTTAATTAACAGGTAAGTATTTAGCTATATCAATCGTTCATACCCAGATGACAATTAATCCAAGAAGTCGAGGGTTTGATCACAGGGTATTCTTACATTAACAGCACGGAAAATTAATACAAGCGATGAGATTCCGGCGAAACAGAAAAATTAGTATGTATTTATACGATTTGCAAATTTTTTCGCGGTTATACTCATATTTAGGTTCTACCTGGGAATTGATGAAGTGGCGAGTCCACTTCATTTTTATTGTCAAAATATAGGAGTCCGATCAAGTTTATTCGGCATCCTCTAGATATTTTCAGTCATTGACTAATTCATTGCGCCATTTTTCCCGTTTTTCTCGTTCTTCACGTACTTGTTCTTTCCGTTCCTGCGATCGCCATACAGACCAAGTTTCCCAATTCAGAGGTTTTTGTCGTTCTAAATGATTAATAAATTGCATAATTGACAAATCGGCTTTAATAGGTGTTTTCAAATCAAACTGCATAGTTGATAAAATTCTCTCATGGGCTGTGATTAAGCGATCGCTGATCACTTTCCCAACCCCTAACATCAATATATTAATTAACTTCCCTAAAATACTTCGCCGTTTTTTAGCCATCAACAAAGTTTGTCCCTCGGTTCTACCCCCTAATGTTATGCGACTTATAAACATTAAATGTAAATGAAGAAACTCATTGCCCAGCGAAATTATACTCGTTGTACCATACCAATAACAAACATTATAACTCAGAGAACTTTTAAATAAATAACGATAAACTTTTAGCCAAAACGATTTACTATTGATATTGATCATAGTATTGAAAACAATAGCATTTTGATTTAGTTCTTGTTTTTCCCAAGCTATCTTGAAAGGTAACTTATTAACTATATTAATTTGCTGCATATCAATACTTTTAAGCAGTAAAATATGGGCATGACAATTAATATTAAATTGAGAACCCAGAACATAATCAAATTCCTGATTTTCCCAATCTAAAATAAAAGGTAAAGGTTGTTGGGGCGTTTCTCCAGTCCATATCCAAATAATCCCATATTGTTCTGCCACAGGCCAAGTTTTTGCTTTCACAGGTACGGGTTCATCCAAAGCAGGAACATCAACACAAATACCCTCAGCATCAAATTTCCAGCGATGTAAAACACAGCGTATTTCATTCCCCTCAACCTTACCTTCAGCTAAATTTGTACCACTATGAGGACAGTAAGCATCTAAAATCACTGCCCGTTTATCTTGACCACGATATACTATTAAATCCCTGCCAAAAATATTTATAGATTTAACCTCCCCCACTTTCAAGGATTGAGAAGGTAAGACCCAATACCAACCTTCAACAAAGACCTGCGATTGATTAAAAATTTTAGGTTTACGAATCGAATTAAGATTATCTTTATCTATATTATTGTTCATCGTTAAGATTTTCACTATGGTTAAAGCGGTTGATATATACCTATCATGAACTACTCATAAAAACAGTCATTTTTAGTACCATCAATAGTAATTGATCATTAATTATATACCTAATTTATAAAAGAGTATTATTAATTCTCAAAAAATAGAAAATTTTCCTAGTAACTAAGTATCAATGTAGAACGGACTGAATAATTCAAAGTTTGTAGTGAGGAATTTATTCCTCATTTGAGGAGTCCTCACTACCAAAGCAGCTCATTTTTTTTACATTACTTAATCTACTTTGATTTATTCTCATCTACTTACTTAAATATTGACAAATAAAATCACTATAGTATAATAATTATGTGTGTATGTTAAATATTTAACTGGTTTCCAATATTTCAAGATTTAAGGATAAGAGTAGTTAAATGAATACAGTCACCTTAAACCTAGATCCCATTATTCGCCTTACAGATGAACAATTTTACCAACTTTGTATAGTCTAATCGCCCTTCGTAGGTTGGGTTGACAAAAGGAAACCCAACATTTCTAGACAAACAATATCCTCGAAACAGACAAAACCCCTAAAGCCTAAAACCATGTATTTTCCTAGACACATAAAATATCAAATTTGACAATGAAACAGCCATGGGATGCGTTACAAAGAAACAGGATGCTATGCACCATTACGTGCAGTATTGGAATAGGAATGATTTTCTGGGGGTGTAATGCCAATAACCTCCAGCCTCAAAATCTAATATGGAAGATATATAAAAATCCTCGCTATGGTTTTGAGTTTCCCTACCCCAACACTTGGCAGGAATTAGGCAACCCAGACAACAGTGATGGTATTGCTTTAGCACCGATAAATCAGAAAACTGTAGAAATTCGCGCCCATGTCAGCAAGCCCCTATTCACATCACCAAAACCAAATCTCCGGCCAGTATATAACTTTCGGACTAATCAAGGATTTTCTGGAGTCATGTCCATAGAAGTAGGGGAGCAGATGACTGTAATTAAGTTAACCATTACTCAATCAGCATTGGAATATCACTGGCAGGGAAAAAGCAGCAGTCAAGAGTTTGCCAATTATTATCGTCTGTTTTACTACATAGCTCAAGAGTATAAAATTAGTCAGTAGTCAGTTGTTAGTTGTTAGTTGTTAGTGGTCAGTTGTTAGTTGTTAGTGGTCAGTTGTTAGTGGTCAGTTGTTAGTGGTCAGTTGTTAGTGGTCAGTTGTTAGTGGTCAGTTGTTGGTGGTCAAGCCACTTTTAACTTTTGACTTTTGACTTTTGACTTCCGCCTTGCGGTCGCCTTCATTAAGAGAATTTAATGATAAAGAGGGGACATAAACCTGATAGATTTAGCTATCAGCGAGTAAAAACTGGTAAAGATGAAAGTCCTGGTTATTGGTGGTGATGGGTATTGCGGTTGGGCAACCGCGCTTTACCTTTCTAATCGAGGTTATGAAGTTGGAATTTTAGACAGCTTGGTGCGGCGACACTGGGATAACGAACTGGGTATGGAAACTCTAACCCCAATCGCACCAATTCACCAACGTCTTCAGCGATGGCAGGATTTGACTAGCAAGTCCATTGATCTGTTTATCGGTGATATAACTAATTACGAATTTCTGCACAAAGCCTTACACGCATTTCAACCAACTGCCATAGTGCATTTTGGTGAGCAGCGTTCAGCGCCATTTTCCATGATTGACCGTGAACACGCTGTTCTCACCCAAGTCAATAATGTGGTTGGTACGTTGAACTTGCTGTATATTATGCGGGAAGATTTCCCCGATTGCCATTTGGTAAAATTGGGAACAATGGGTGAGTATGGAACTCCAAACATTGATATTGAAGAGGGATATATCACCATTGAACACAATGGACGCAAGGATACTTTGCCCTATCCTAAGCAGCCTGGTTCAATGTACCACTTGAGTAAAGTCCATGATAGCCATAATATCCACTTTGCCTGTCGGATTTGGGGATTAAGAGCTACTGACTTAAACCAAGGTATAGTTTACGGTGTTCTCACCGAAGAAACGGGAATGGATGAACTGTTAATTAACCGCCTCGATTATGACGGCGTATTTGGTACAGCCCTGAACCGTTTTTGTATTCAAGCGGCGGTAGGACATCCCCTGACTGTATACGGTAAAGGTGGACAAACTCGGGGCTTCTTGGATATTCGGGATACGGTGCGATGTATTGAAATAGCGATCGCCAATCCGGCTCAACCTGGTGAATTTCGCGTATTTAACCAATTTACCGAACTATTTAGTATCGGTGATTTGGCGATGATGGTGAAAAAAGCAGGTAACGCTGTGGGACTAAATGTGGATATTAACCATATTGATAACCCCAGAGTAGAGAAAGAAGAACACTACTTCAACGCCAAAAATACTAAACTCCTAGATTTGGGTTTACAACCTCACTTCCTCTCAGATTCTTTACTTGACTCACTGTTAAACTTTGCTATCAAGTATCAGAAACGAGTTGATCACAAGCAGATTTTTCCCAAAGTCTCTTGGCATAGAAAGTAGGCAGGAGGCAGGAGGCAGGAAGGAAAGAAGGAAAAGAATAACAATTACCCTCCTGCTCCCCTGCTTCCCTGTTCTGATACTCCCTTATTCTCTTACTCCCTGACTTCTGCTTTGCAGTTTTATTATGCGAATTGCCTTATTTACAGAAACTTTTTTACCCAAAATTGACGGGATTGTTACACGCCTACGCCATACAGTTGACCATTTACAACGCAATGGTAATCAAGTCCTAGTATTTGCCCCCGAAGGTGGCATCAAAGAACATAAAGGTGCGAAAGTTTACGGAGTTACTGGTTTTCCATTACCTCTATATCCAGAGTTAAAAATGGCACTACCTCGTCCTGCCATTGGTTACGCTTTGCAAGAATTTCAACCAGATATTATTCATGTTGTTAATCCCGCAGTGCTAGGTTTATCAGGGATTTTTTATAGTAAAGTCCTGAAAATCCCCCTGGTGGCTTCCTACCATACCCATTTACCCCAATACCTACAACATTATGGTTTAGGAATGTTAGAAGGGCTACTATGGGAACTGCTCAAGCTGGGTCATAATCAAGCTGCATTAAATCTGTGTACTTCCACAGTTATGGTAGAAGAATTATCCCAACATGGAATCGAAAGATTAGATTTGTGGCAACGAGGGGTAGATACGGAGTTATTTCATCCCGATTTAGCTAGTGAGCAAATGCGATCGCATCTGTCCCAAAATCATCCAGATAGCCCCTTATTATTGTATGTTGGTCGTCTTTCCGCCGAAAAAGAAATCGAACGCATTAAACCCATTCTAGAAGCCATTCCTGATGCCCGATTAGCATTGGTTGGAGATGGACCCCATCGCCAAGCTTTAGAAAAACATTTTACAGGTACAAATACTTACTTCGTCGGTTATCTCCAGGGTAAAGAATTAGGTTCAGCTTTTGCCAGTGCTGATGCCTTTATTTTTCCCTCCCGTACAGAAACACTCGGATTAGTTTTACTGGAAGCTATGGCCGCAGGGTGTCCAGTGGTAGCAGCCCGTTCAGGCGGTATACCCGATATTGTCACAGATGGGGTAAATGGATATCTTTTTGACCCCAAAGGTGATATTCAGGAGGCGGTAAACGCTACCATAAGTTTGTTAAAACAAGGACAGCAAATAAATATTATCCGTAAAAATGCCCGATCAGAAGCTGAAAAGTGGGGATGGGCTGCTGCTACACAACAACTTCAAGACTATTATCAAAAGATGTTGTTATAGCACTCTCAGTGGCTAAGGCCACTTGAGCAACTTTTACTACTGGGATAAAATCTATAGCAATCCTAAATGAATTATGAACAACAAGAACAGAGGCAATAGGCAAGAGTGAAGAAGTTTTCAGAGATTTTACTTTTCTTCACACATTTTGCCTACCTCACGTCCACTTACTCATATCTACGAATCACTATTAATTATCCTCCTGAACTCCTACCTGTTCAACTGCTATATAGAATCATTATTTTCAAAAGGTTCTTGGCCTATTTTCAGTTCTTTTTTTGAGTGTTTTAACTGCTTCCAAAGTAATTTGATTTGTTCATAAGCTTCATCTGGCGAAATTTTACCACCGGTTTCTAAGTTACAAATATAGCTAATTCTTTGGGCAAATTCCTGTAGATTGGCATTAAATACCAAATTTTCCGGTTTAACATGACCATAGTAGCGACCACGGGGATAGAGAAAATCTTCTTTACTCACTATTTTTTTCTCCATATACTCAATTGCTCTATATATATTTTGCTGATAGCGCACCGTGGCAAAAGCCATATATCGCTACTTATGATTTACCGAGTCTAAGCTGGTAGGATAGCCAGGGGTTAATCTTATTTGGGTTTTCATTTTGCGTTTAATTAGTCAATTATTAATATATTATTTCTCCGAGTGCTTTGGCAAAATTTTCCGTTAATTATCCCTGATTATGTACATAATCAACAATTAAGTATTATTTATAACAAAAATGTATCTATACATAGATGCCTAGAATTTAAAGTAAATTTAGTTGCCAGGATTATGTATTCTCAATCCTGTTAGCCAATCATTGGTCACTAGGGATAAAATAGTGAAGCCGATTTAGTGCAAATTCCCCACTAGCGAAAAGATGATCCTATCATGTCTGTTAATTCTAAACTCTACGAAGGCAAAGCGAAAATCCTGTATACAACAGAAGATCCTAATGTTTTACTGGCTGATTTCAAAGATGATGCAACAGCTTTTAATGCTCAAAAACGCGGTATGATTGAGAATAAAGGTGTGATCAACTGTAGTATTTCCAGTCACCTGTTTGAACAATTAAGTCTAGAGGGTATTAACAGTCATTTTATTGATCATCCAGCCCCCCATCAGATGCGAGTGAAAGCGGTGAAAATTATTCCTCTAGAGGTAGTAATCAGGAATATTGCCGCAGGTAGTCTATGTCAGCAAACGGGATTAGAACTAGGTACAGTTTTGTCACAGCCTTTAGTAGAATTTTATTATAAAAATGATCAATTAGGAGATCCTCTACTAACACGCGATCGCCTATTTCTCCTAAAACTCGCCACAGAGGAACAAGTTGAGCAAATTATTCATCTTGCATTGGAAATTAACAAATTTCTGCAAAAGTTTTGGCAAAAATGCCACATTACCCTAGTAGACTTTAAACTTGAATTTGGTCTGGACTCACAACAGCAAATACTATTAGCAGACGAAATTAGTCCCGATACTTGCCGCTTATGGGATACAACAGAAGTGGATCCCAATCTGAGGATTTTGGATAAAGACCGTTTTCGTCGTGATCTAGGAAATGTAGAAAATGCCTATCAAGAAGTTCTACAAAGAGTATTAAAAATAGTACAAGGGGCAAAATCAGGTAATTAACGTTTTCGATGACTAACGACTAAATCATGAATGGTGTGTGGTAGCGAAGAGTAAATATGATCAAAACAAGTTTA
The DNA here is from genome assembly GCA_046080125.1 of Cuspidothrix sp. Classification (GTDB taxonomy): domain Bacteria; phylum Cyanobacteriota; class Cyanobacteriia; order Cyanobacteriales; family Nostocaceae; genus Cuspidothrix. The sequence continues at coordinate 7,556 of JBJTTJ010000196.1, read as the reverse complement.
ACACCCGGATTAATGGCCATGGTAGCCATTACAGTTCCCTTAACCAATTCTGTCAGAGCTAATGCCCAGGAAACTGTATCTATTGCTCCCCAAACAACAGAAATCTCAACAGGGGAAACCAATACCAATATCAGTCAGCGATCGCCCCTTCCACCTGTGGGAGTGGTTGTAGAATCAGAATCTCAGAGATTTGCGCCCCTAATTAAAGCATTAAAGCACAAAAAAGATAAAACAGCCCTATCCGTGGACTCTTCTGTAATTGTTGCCACTCCAGAGGAAACTCCAAAACAAGAGGTTAATCAACTTTCCGCCAGTGAATTGAACCCAGCAATTATTAATACCTCAAAACCAGTGCATAGGTACATGGATGATAAGGTAGCTCTGGTCATGTCCAGGTATCAAATATTTCCCGTAATTGCACAAGTGCCACAAACTCAACCCAGTTCGGAAAATCCCAATTCAGAGGATACAACCACTAGCAACCCCGAAACATCCCCCAATTCGGAAGCGCCAGAAGTACGAGTATTGGTTTCAGAAGTCGTAGTTAAATCAGACAAAGGAGAAAGCATATCCAATCTAGACGAAACAGTTAACTTAGAAACAGAAGTTTACAAAGCTATTCGCACCCAAGCTGGACAAATTACAACCCGTTCCCAACTGCAAGAGGATATAAATGCTATTTTTAGAACTGGATATTTCTCCAACGTGCAATCGTTACCAGAAGATACGCCTCTGGGTGTGCGGGTGAGTTTTGTAGTTACTCCCAATCCCAAATTAAGGAAAGTAGAAATAGAAGCCAATCCTGGTACAGGTGTAGCTTCTGTATTGCCTAGTAATACCGTAGAGGAAATATTTAAGAACCAATATGGGCAAATTCTCAATTTGCGGAAATTACAAGAGGGTATCAAGGAAATAACCAAACGTTATCAAGATCAAGGTTATGTTCTGGCTAACTTAATTGGAGCACCCAAAGTTGGTGAAAATGGAGTTGTTACCCTGCAAATTGTGGAAGGGGTAGTAGAAAACGTTAAAGTGAAATTCCGCAGCAAGGACGGACAAGATGTAAACGATAAAGGTGAACCTATTCGCGGACGGACTAAAGATTATATTGTCACCAGGGAAGTGGAACTAAAACCGGGACAAGTATTTAATCGTAACATGGTTCAAAAAGACTTACAGCGCGTGTTTGGTCTGGGACTGTTTGAAGATGTAAACGTTTCCCTTGACCCTGGAACTGATCCTAGTAAAGTTAATGTGGTGATTAATGTTGCAGAACGGAGTAGCGGTTCTATTGCAGCGGGTGCTGGTATCAGTTCTTCCAGTGGTTTATTTGGTACTGTGAGTTATCAGCAGCAAAATCTGGGGGGGAGAAACCAAAAACTAGGAACTGAAGTCCAGTTAGGGGAAAGGGAACTATTATTTGATCTGCGCTTCACCGATCCTTGGATTGGTGGTGATCCTTACCGGACTTCATACACAGCCAATATTTTCCGTCGTCGTTCTATTTCCCTGATTTACGAGGGTAAAGATAAGAACATCGAAACCTTCGATCCAAATAATACCACCAATGTTGATCAGCAAGATCGCCCTCGAATAACTCGCTTAGGTGGTGGTATCACCTTTAGCCGTCCCCTGTCCGCTAATCCTTTCCAAGAGTCGAAATGGTTTGCATCTTTAGGAGTACAATATCAACGGGTTTCCGGTCGTGATGCTGATGGTAATTTGCGAAGAGAGGGGGCAATCTTTAATGATAATGGCCAGAGACTAAGTGATACAACTCCCTTGACTTTTTCTCCTTCGGGAGAAGATGATCTGTTGTTATTAAAGCTGGGCGCGCAAAGGGATCTCCGCAATAATAGCTTACAACCCACCCGAGGTTCTTATCTCAGTTTTGGCATTGATCAATCTCTTCCCATTGGTTCAGGTAGTATTTTGATGACTAGGTTGCGTGGTAACTATAGTCACTATATACCTGTTAAATTAACTGGCTTTAGCAAAAAACCAGAAACCTTAGCATTTAACATCCAAGGGGGGACAATTTTAGGTGACTTACCCCCCTATGAGGCTTTTACTCTGGGTGGTAGTAACTCGGTACGTGGTTATGATGAGGGCAGATTGGGAACTGGTAGCAGTTATATCCAGGCTGCTGTGGAATATCGCTTTCCCGTTTTCTCTGTGGTCAGTGGCGCACTATTTTTTGATTAGGGTAGTGATTTAGGAACAAGTACCAAAGCTGCACAATTGTTAAATAAAAATGGCAATGGTTATGGCTATGGTTTAGGTTTGCGGGTACAATCACCACTTGGACCAATTCGCATAGACTATGGTGTGACCGATGATGGTGATAGTCGCATCAATTTTGGTATTGGGGAAAGATTTTAAGTTGGTCAGTTGTCAGTTGTCAGTTGTCAGTTGTCAGTTGTCAGTTGTCAGTTGTCAGTTGTCAGTTGTTGGTTGTTGGTTGTCAAGCCACTTTTGACTTTTGACTTTTGACTTTTGACTTCCGCTCTGCGGCGGTTGTCAGTTGGTAGGGGTTTTACGGCTGAATTCTGTACAGACGTTCGGCAGGAACGTCTCTACTGACTCTTTTGCCTTTATACTATTTTCCAGACAAAATCAATCAGGGCTTCTACTCAAGATGAAAATATGAGCAATAGTTATAATAATACAGCAGATTGCACATCCACAAAGTACAAACTGAACAAGCAAAACCCAAGTAGCAATGGTGTTTTACTTCCAGGCTTCCACTATATTAGGATGGTGAGATGATGCAACAACATACTCTAGCTGGGGAAATTTCTCAGTCGGGGGTGGGGTTGCATAGTGGTATACATACTCAAGTGCGAATATTACCTGGACTACCAGGAAGCGGACGCTTATTTGTGAGAGTAGATTTACCGAACTCACCCCTTATTCCTGCCCAGGTTGGGGCTGTGTATCAAACTGTGTTGTCTACGCAATTGGGTAAAGATGACTGCTGTGTTCGCACAGTTGAACATTTACTGGGGGCACTGGCGGCCATGGGTGTGGATAATGCCAGAATTGAAATTGATGGTTCAGAAGTGCCACTGTTAGATGGTTCGGCACGGATTTGGTGCGAAAGTATAGCTAGGGTTGGTTTAGTATCGCAAATAGGTAGTGATGTCACTACACCTTTGGTAATTAGTGATCCAATTTGGATGTATCATGGTGATGCTTTCGTGTGCGCTCTGCCGTCTTCAGAAACCCGATTTAGCTACGGTATAGATTTTAATTTGGCGGCAATTGGTAATCAATGGCATAGTTGGTTATTCACCAGGAATTTAGACCACTGCTTTACCTCAGAAATTGCCCCAGCGCGGACTTTTGGCTTACAGTATCAAATTGAACATTTACAAAAATCGGGACTGATTAAAGGTGGTAGTTTAGATAATGCCCTAGTTTGTGGAGAACAAGGTTGGCTAAATCCACCATTACGATTTGCAAATGAGCCAGTTCGTCATAAAATTTTGGATCTAGTCGGAGATTTGAGTTTATTGGGAACTTTCCCCGTGGCTCATTTTTTGGCTTACAAAGCTAGTCATAATTTACACATTCAACTGGCCAGGAAAATTTTAGAACAGTACAACTAATGTCCACTATTGCCGAAACTAATTCTACGGAAGTGAATCCCTCCCTGGAAACAGAGGTAGTTAAAACTACTTTTGGTATTGAGGAAATTCAGGAACTTTTACCCCATCGCTACCCATTTTTAATGGTAGACCGGATTATTGATTATGTGCCTGGGCAAAAAGCGGTAGGTATTAAAAATGTTACTTTTAATGAACCTCAGTTTCAAGGGCATTTTCCAGGGCGATCGCTGATGCCAGGTGTGCTAATTATTGAAGCTATGGCACAAGTTGGGGGTGTTGTTATGACGCAAATGCCCGACGCAGCAGGAGGATTATTTGTATTCGCTGGTATTGATAAGGTCCGTTTCCGTCGTCAAGTTGTTCCCGGAGATCAATTGGTGATGACTGTGGAACTGTTGTGGGTGAAGCAGCGTCGTTTCGGGAAAATGCGAGGACGAGCAGAAGTTGACGGACAACTAACTGCTGAAGGGGAACTTATGTTTTCTCTAATTAGCTAAAAATTATTATAGCAGGGAATAGGATTCTAAATTTTTCGTTATCCTCACACATAACTTACTTTGCCCGACAGGTTTCTTAATTGAAACATTAAATACACAGCACTTAGTTTTGGAGATTCACCTTTGAAAACACTTATTCATCCAACTGCTGTCATCCATCCCAACGCGGAACTCCACCCAACAGTGCAAGTCGGCGCTTATGCTGTGATTGGAGCGAATGTTAGAGTGGGTGCAGACACGGTAATTGGCGCTCATGTTGTCCTAGAGGGTCTTTGTGACATTGGTACAGGAAATCAGATTTTTCCCGGTGCTGCTATCGGTATGCAACCTCAAGACCTCAAATACGTCGGAGAACCAACTTGGGTTAAAATTGGCAATAATAATTCTATTCGGGAGTATGTAACAATTAACCGCGCTACTGGTAGAGGTGAGGCGACGGTGATCGGTAGTGGTAATTTATTAATGGCTTATGTTCATGTAGGTCATAATTGTATGATTGAAGATTCAGTAATTATTGCTAACTCTGTCGCTTTGGCTGGTCATGTACATATTGAATCACGGGCTAGACTTAGTGGTGTTTTAGGTGTACATCAATTTGTCCATATTGGGGGGATGTCAATGGTGGGGGGAATGACACGCATTGATAGAGATGTACCTCCCTATATGTTGGTGGAAGGAAATCCGGCGAAAGTGCGATCGCCTAATTTGATAGGATTAAAACGGTCGGGAATGCCTAATAACGATTTGCAATTAATTAAAAAGGCTTTCCGTCTTTTATATCGTTCTGAGTTGTTATTTAAAGATGCTTTACAAGAGTTGGAAACTTTAGCAAATACACCAGAATTAACACATTTACGCCGTTTCTTATTACTTTCCCAAATGCCGGGAAGACGGGGTTTAATTCCCGGAAAAGGTAAACAAGCTGCCCATGATGAATCTTGAGGAAGGCAGAAGGCCGTTTTTGTTACGGGGTTTATACCCCACTTCAAAAATTTAGCTATGGAGTAAGAAACCCCAGAGGACGCAGAGAATAGGGAAAAATAAGGGTTTAATAGATATTCTACGTAAGTCCTCACAGAATAAAACTTTCTCTCCCAACTCCTAGACTCGGTGAATTCTTGCCCAAAATCTAAAATCTAAAATCTAAAATTCCAAAATGCGGATATTTATTAGCACTGGCGAGGTTTCTGGAGATCTACAGGGTTCGCTATTAATTGCAGCACTTCAACGTCAAGCTATAGCTACAGGATTAACATTAGAAATTGTCGCCCTGGGTGGGGAGAAAATGGCGCAAGCTGGAGCAACAATTTTAGGAAATACTAGCGGTATTGGTTCTATGGGTTTGATTGAATCTTTACCCTATGTGATTCCTACTTTAAGAGTACAACGCCAAGCGATCGCCTATCTAGAAAAAAATCCCCCAGATTTAGTCGTATTAATTGACTATATGGGTCCAAATTTGGGCATTGGTACATATATGAGGGATAATCTGCCTGATGTGCCTGTAGCCTATTATATCGCCCCTCAAGAGTGGGTATGGTCAATGAATTTTCAAAATACTAACCGCATTGTAAGCTTTAGCGATAAACTATTAGCTATTTTCCCAGAAGAAGCGCGATATTATCAAGAACATGGGGCAAATGTTTGTTGGGTGGGACATCCTTTAATTGATAGAATGGTAAATGCACCCAGTCGGGAAACTGCAAGGGCAAAATTAGGAATTAAACCAGAAGAAATTGCAATTGCACTTTTACCAGCTTCCCGTCATCAAGAATTAAAATATCTTTTACCAGTTATTTTTCAAGCGTCCCAAAATATACAATCTCAATTGCCCAATGTCCATTTTTGGATTCCTCTATCTTTAGAAATATTTAGACAACCAATTACAGCAGCAATTAAAGAATATGGGTTAAATGCTACAATAATATCGGGTCAACAACAAGATATTTTCGCATCGGCTGATTTTGCAATTACTAAATCGGGAACTGTTAATTTAGAATTAGCATTATTAAATGTTCCCCAGGTTGTAGTGTATCGTCTTCATCCTCTCACCGCTTGGATTGCTCGTAATATTCTTAAAGGTTCAATCCCCTTTGCTTCACCTGTAAATTTAGTTGTGATGCGGGAAATTGTCCCCGAATTTCTACAGGAACAAGCTACACCAGAAAATATTACCCAGGCAGCTATGGAATTATTATTAAATCCTGAATTTAGGGAAGAAATTTTAGAAAATTATCAACAAATGCGCCATTGTTTGGGAGAATTAGGAGTGTGCGATCGCACTGCCAAAGAAATATTAGCAATGAAAAAGTAGATCATCATTAAAATGCCCAAAAAACGACCAATTGCAGTTGATTTATTTGCAGGTGCAGGAGGGATGACATTAGGTTTTGAACAAGCTGGTTTTGATGTCCTTGCATCTGTGGAAATAGACCCAATTCATTGTGCAATTCATAAATTTAACTTTCCCTGTTGGACTGTATTATGCAAAAGTATAGAACACACAACAGCAACAGAAATTAGGAATAACTCTAAAATAGCTGATCAAGAAATTGATGTAGTTTTTGGTGGTCCACCCTGTCAAGGTTTCTCATTAATTGGTAAACGTGCTTTTGATGATCCTAGAAACTCTTTAGTTTTCCATTTTATCAGATTGGTTATTGAATTACAACCTAAATTTTTCGTCCTAGAAAATGTTAAAGGAATGACAGTTGGTAAACATAAACAATTTATTGCCGAAATCATTGATCAATTTTCTCAAAGCGGTTATCAAGTTAATCACAATTATCAAGTTTTAAATGCTGCTAATTATGGAGTACCGCAAAATCGAGAAAGATTATTTTTACTGGGTTGTCGTCAAGATTTAGAATTACCAAAATATCCAGAAAAAATTACATTTCCCAAACAAAAATCTCCCACTGTTTCGACTTCGCTCAACACAAGCGTTTGGGACGCATTACAAGATTTACCAGAAATTGAAAAATATGATGAATTATATCAACAAGATTGGATATTTACAGAATTTGGAAAACCTAGCAATTATGCTAAAAAAATGCGTAATTTGGCAAAAGTAAAAAATAACTACAGCTATAAACGTCAATATGATCCCAACTTACTCACATCAAGTTTAAGAACCAAACACTCACCCGAATCTATAGAAAGATTTGCCGCTACACCCCATGGTAAAATCGAATCAATTAGCCGTTTTTATAAACTTGATCCCCATGGTTTATGTAATACTTTAAGAGCAGGAACAGCAAGCAATAAAGGTGCATTTACTTCTCCCCGTCCCATACATCCTTTTATTCCTAGATGTATCACGGTGAGGGAAGCTGCTCGGTTACATTCCTATCCTGATTGGTTTCGATTTCATCCCACAAAATGGCACGGTTTTAGACAAATTGGTAATTCTGTACCGCCACTTCTCGCGCAAGCAGTAGCAGAGGAA
>JBJTTJ010000195.1:0-2474 GCA_046080125.1 Cuspidothrix sp. | reverse complement strand
AACCTTTTTTACGTCACTCATTTTTATTGCTCTTGGTGTGAGAAAAAATCAATAAATAGATGCTAAAACTTTATCTGCTGCTGCCCTTAATGCAGTAGCAGCACCAGCACTCATATCCCGTGGCGCACAAATCCTATTTCTTACATAAGCTAGTGTAATAGCCCCTGTAGCAGCGATAATAGGATCTATGCTTTCTTTACCTCCAGTTCTTCCCCCTGGTAATAGTTCGTTATTACTATTAAGTAGATAATCAGCTAATAATCGTAAGTGAAAATCAACAGAGTCCTTGATTATTGAGATATCACCTAAAGATTGAACTCCTGAATTTTTCAGAATATCGCTAATAGCAACTTCTCGATTATCACTTAATCTTTCTGCTGCTTCTGCTCGATATTCAATAAATTCAGCATCAGCTAAATCTAAAGGTAAGGGACTACTAATAGGTTCTACGCCAAATCTTCTCCGTAAAAGTAAATTATTCGTAATATTGTCTGATTTAACTCGGTTGTAAGCAGGACGTTTTTTAAGTGCTGCAAACCAAACATTGATAAGAGGAAAACGAGGATTTCCTATGATGTGATAGCCTCGATATACTGGCAAATTAGCCGCCAATCTATCTAAATGGGGACTATACATAATATCTACCAGACTAAATGTTGATAAAAAATAGGGTTTTGGATATCTCCCTAAAGTTTTCTCAATTTCATCTAATTTAGCTTCAAATTCTGCCTCTAAATTTGCTAATTCTTTGGCATCTTCTGGAGGTTGTCTCAAGAATTTATAGGCAATATCTCGAAAACCATTAGTTTCTGCATCTTCAACCCATTGTCTGGCGATCGCATTTTCTTGTGGATCTTCTGGTAATAACGTTTCCCCAAATTGTTCTTCTAATTCTAGCAGAATGTCTTTAGATTCATAAACTAATTTACCTTTAACATAAGCCCCTGGTACAAGAGTTGTTGGTACTAAATCAGTATACCATTTTGGTTTATTACTCAGATCAATAAATTCTGTTTCAAAGGGAATTTGTTTTTCTTCTAAGGCAAACCAAACTCTTTCACAAAAAGGACACCAAGAGTTACTATCTCTATATAATAATACTGGTGGTTTTCTCTCTGGGGGAAGTTTATATAAACTGCTAGAAATAGGTGCAGTAGAAGGTGCTTGTCCTGGTCTTTTGACTCGACGGGTGGGGGTATTTTGTCGAGCTTTTTCTAATAATTGTTCCCAACTGGATATGGTAGTGCTTGCAATGGCCATTTCTTATCTTGCCTTATTTGGAACACCAGAAAATACAAATAATTTTTCTTCTTTGGGAGTAGGTAGATTTTTACCTAAATAGCGATGAATTCCTATCCCCATATCTCCTGTTGCGGTGAGTTTAAAGTTAACTTCCTCAAATCCAAAGTCACGGAAGTATTTACGCACAGTTTCTGAATAAGCAATACCGTTAGAATGTCCACGAGTCCAAAGTACAAACGTACCTTTTTTACTCAGGAAACTCAAGTTTCCTAATAAACGATTGAGTTCATTTTCATCAGCTAAATTGCCAAAAATACCACAAACAATGACAATATCTGCTGGTACTGCTCCTACATAATTATCAGCAGCAGTCGCATCACCATTAATAAACTCAATTTGCTTTGTTAAACCCAATGATTCTATAGTTATATGTCCACGTTCAACTAATTGAGGATTGAGTTCCACTAATCTTGCATATACGTCTTTAGCGCGAGGATGATTTGCTAATATTCCTAATAAATCTCGTCCATCACCAGCGCAAGCACTAACTACCCGAATAGCTCCTGTTGGGGAGTTATCTAAACTATAGGAAATATATTCCCTAACGATTTCTAGACGCTGCTGTAATTTAGGTTCAGTGTTGTAAAGATCGTGCCATTCTAACCAATCTTTTGGCATAAAAGAAGATACCCCGATTACTAAAAATTTGGATTTTGGAGAGTGTTTTTTATTACTCTATGATAAATGTACGGTAAACCTATCGAGAAACAGTAGTTGAGAGATAAATACAGAGTAGCATATCAATTCACAGAAAATCAAGTAGTTAGATAATTAAGTTAGTAATGTAAAAGATGATCAAGTTCTTTCAATTGACTGACTTGCGCTAAGTCCACATTTCCACCAGTGATAATTACGCCAATTCTCGCACCTGGTACTTTCACTACACCTTCTAATAATGCGGCTGCGGCTATGACCCCAGTAGGTTCGACAACGATTTTTAACCGTTCCCAAATAAAGAACATGGTACGAATGATAGCTGCTTCTGATACTGTCACCATATCATCTACATACTGCAAGATTAGGGGAAAGGTGATTTTACCTAAACTGGGAGTCCTGACACCATCAGCAATGGTATTAGGATTATGGACAGTTTGCAGGGTTTTGGTGTAAAAGGAGCGGGTAGCATCATCAGCTAATTCCGGTTCTACACCAATTATTTTACAATTAGGTAA
>JBJTTJ010000194.1:0-15810 GCA_046080125.1 Cuspidothrix sp. | reverse complement strand
TAGGATTTTGACGCGCTAAAATAATTGTCTTGATTTGCTGATAGTAAAAATCTAGGGGAGTTGGGGATGTGGTGGGTGTGTTCATTATGGTGATGAGAAAATTTACTTTGTCGCTATGAAGCTGATAAATAAAAAAGTTGTATAATTTTTCCTCTAGGGGTATATATAAATCATAAAAAGGTGAATAGTTTTTTGAATAAGATTAATTGGTAATATAACATAAGTTCCTGGGGAATAAATCCTCCGTACCGCATTTATCCCCAGCTTAAAAGAACACTTCAGAAATTTTTTGCTAAAACTGTATCAAGTATGAAGTGTTGTCCGTTGATACAGGATGAGTTAAAGTATCGCTATGAGCGGTTAATGAGTGGTGCTATTTTGACGTAAAATCACTGAGTAAAATTTTAGTTAACGGGAATGGCAATACCTTTTACAGACAAAGAAATGAAGAAAGCTTGGGATGGAAATCTATCTGCTTCTCAGATAGATCCTCGTACTAATGCCCATCGTTTACTTTTGTTTTATGCTGTTGAATGTGGTTTGAAAGCAGTTCTGATGGCAAGACAGAAAACAAGACGTACTGATTTATGTACAGATATTAATGAATGTAAGCATAATATTAATAAATTATTAAGTAAATTAGGTGCAGGAGGATCTCTGAGCTTACCCCCCGAAATATTTATTCAGGAAATATTTGATACACGCAAGAATAAAGAGGAGAGGAAATTAAACCCTGGTCAAATTAATGAATTGTGGCGTTATGGAGGAAAAGTTATTGCTATAGTTAATAAAGATGGAAAAGTTGTGGTGAATGATGAAGATATAGAGAATAAACTACTAGAAATATCAAAATGGATTGCGGGAGAAATTGAAAGATTATGAATAAACTCAAATTACTGACATGGCTTGATATTAGAAGAACTATTCGCCTAAAAACTAATTATGGAACTAATTTACCAAATGGTATAGTTAAAATTTACTGTTACTCAGATGCTTTAGAAATATATTTTCGGAATAAAGAGAATGCTGTCATTGCCTTAAAAGAATGGTTCAAAGATTGGTATCAGGAAGAAGAGTCTGTTATTCAGTTTGACCTTGGTAATGCCACATTCCCAGTAGAATTTATCTCTGAAGAGAAAACTTGTATAAAGGATATTGATGTTCGTCCCTTTTGGGAAGAAATTGCTTATTTAGAAAGTGGCTCAGAAACAGAAACCGCGATAAAAGAAATAGTTAAGCTTCCAGAACCATATCTTGAAACACCTAGTTTAATAGCTTTTTATTCTTTTAAAGGTGGTGTAGGTAGAACATTAAATTTAGCAGCCCATCTTTTTGCTTTACTAGATAGAGCTAAAGAGTTAAATAAGTCCATAACCGTGTTAGTTATTGATGCTGATTTAGAAGCACCAGGTCTTACCTATTGGAATGCTTTGGAAAAACAACAACCATCCGTTTCTTTTATTGATTTTTTAGAAGTTTACCACTATTCTCCCATTGCAAGAGAAGAAGCGCTTTCATTATTTGCCCGTGAAGTTAAAAAATCAGCTAAACATGAGGGAGAATTAACAATTTATTTCTTACCTGCCTGTCTTAATGATGAACAACTACTAGATACACCTATTCTGCCTGAAAATTTGGTTAGAAGTCCAAATGGAACTTGGGAATATGGCAATGCTATCTATAATTTAGGTCAAATTGTTGATGCAGATTATGTTTTTATTGATTTGAGAGCAGGTTTAAGTGAAATATCTAGCCCAATAATTTTTGATCCGAGAATTCAGCGATTTTTAGTTACAACTATTAATGATCAATCTGTTAAAGGTACAAGTCTGGTTTTAAAACAAATTGGTAAAGTTGCGCCATTAGAAGCAGAAATTAAAGATAAACCATACTATGATCCATCAATAATTATTAGTATGTTAAAAGAAGAGTTTAAAAAATTACCATTATTTGATACTACATTAGTAGAATTAATATCTGCTTATGTCCAGTCACAAGAAGATAAATTAGATGAGCCAAGATTAGAAATAAAGGAAGCTTATTTTGCAGAGGAATTACTTTATGTAAATAACTGGGAAGATGCACGCTCAAAATTAAATGCAACTTCAGTAATGAAAATTGCTATGGAGTGGGCAAAACAACAGTTACTAAATCCTAAAAATCAGGAATTAACCTCAAATAATACACTAGAAAAAAAATTACAGCAATCTGTTCAAAGACTTAGAGATTTGTGCCAGAGATATGAGTATGCTGAAAAAGGACAAGGAGAAGACTTACTGATAACAGAACCTTTGCGGAACTTAGCTACTAATTTTAGAGATAAATTACCTCATGTAGTATCAGTTGGAGCTAAAGGGGCTGGAAAAACTTTTAATTATATACAGTTATCACGTTTTAAATATTGGGAAAATTTCCTGAATTATATTGATCATAGAAATAATGAAACTGAGTCAAAAACCCATATATTTCCTTTACTGGAGTCCAGTAATGTTCAGGATAATGCAAAAATTGTTATCAACCAAGCTAGAAATGATGTTAGAGAAGCTTTAGGTAATAATATTCCTGAATTTAAACCTTTAGAGTATGCAACTAGGGTTAAAAATGCAGTTAAATATGAAGACTGGAACGAACCAAAATGGACGGAATTCTGGGTTGGTGAAATTGCCAGAGCTATAGGTATTAATCCAAATATAGATACTCCTAATACACTTGGTACAATAAATCAATATTTAAAAGATCAAGCATTAAAAATTATCTTTTTGTTTGATGGATTAGAAGATATATTTCAGGAAATCGGTTCTAGTAATCAAGAAAAGATTGCTTTAAGAGCTTTAATTGATGATTTACCAAAGAAATTGTCAGAAATTAGGCAATCTAATCTTGGTGTAGTAATTTTCTTACGTCGTGATTTTATCAGATATACAATTACTCAAAATTCAAGTCAGTTTGAAAGCCTTTACCGTGCTTATGATTTATATTGGAATCAAGATTCTTTCTTGAGATTAGTTTATTGGATTTGTAGGGAATCTAAAGTAATAGCTGCAAAAAAAGATAGTATTTACAGTCTAACTAAAGAGAATATCATAGATGAATTAGAGCAACTGTGGGGTAAAACATTGGGAACAGATAAGGCTAAAGAAGCCTACACCGCTTCTTGGGTATTTGCAGCTTTAACAGATTTTAAGGGCAGACTTCAAGCGAGAGATATTGTCCGTTTTTTGTATAATGCAGCAGATATTACAGTAAATAGAGCTAAAGAAGTACAATTTGAAAAATGGTCTACAAGCCGACTTTTGCCTCCTCCAGCAATTCGTCGCGCTCTAAAATCATGTAGTGAAGAAAAAGTGAAAGAAGCTCAAGAAGAATATCCAGCTTTCAAAACATGGGTAGAAGATACACTTCCTAAATATCCTGCAACTGAAAAGATAATTCCTTTTGCTGTAGAAGATTTCGCTATGGATCAAAAAACAGTAATATTATTAGAAGAGATGGGAGTGATTTATGAAGATAAACAAAAAGATGAAATAAAGCGATTTTATATGCCTGAGATTTTCCGCGAAGGTTTAGGTTTTTCAGGCCAAGGTGCGCGACCTAGAATAGTAGCGTTGAAGCGTCGGATACTAGGGAAAGGGATTTTGTAATTATCTTTTCTTGAAGTTATCTTAACTCAACTAATGAAGAAACTTACTCACACTAATACTCAACAACACCACAGCAAAACCAAGTAATGCTAGTAATGCTAGTAATGCTAGTAATGCTAAAATATGAATCCACAACACATCTAAACCAACTTCTATCAGGTACAATGCCTCTTGTTGGTGGTAGTGGGGAAATTTGAGGCTAAATAGCTCAAAAAATTATAACTTGTTTAAAAATTTACAATTAAATTTTGGGTTTTTACACTGAATTTATAAGACCTCTGTTAAAATTGGAGCAGTAAAGAGAAATTGATGCCATGGAAAACATCAAAACAAAGCGATAGAGAAGACCTGGCTAGGGTTATTTTACTTACTGGAAATTACTTAAACCTATTTCATGATAACATCAGATAGATGGAATTTTGGCAAGCTAATAAGCAATTTATTTTTTAATTCTGCCGTTCCTACTCAAAATGATGCAAAAGCAGTTAAAAGTAAAATGAGTAGCTTGTGAGTAGCCCCTAAGAAAAAGCTAACAGCTTGATATTGGATGCTCAAACAAGGTAGATGAGGTATTTTGAGTATCTTATGAGTATTATGAAAGGTATGAAAGCTGAAAATATTGATTTTCCGGTTCTGCACTCGGAATTATTCTTACGTCATCGTCTACAAGTAGTAGAGGAATTGTGGGAAACGGTTTTACAGCAAGAATGCGGTCAAGAAATGGTGGATCTGTTACGCAATCTGCGGGATCTATGCTCCCCTGAAGGACAGGCTACCAATGACCAAGCTGCATCTGTGGTAGAATTGATTGAACAGTTAAATATTAATGAGGCAATTCGTGCTGCCCGAGCTTTTGCGCTTTATTTTCAATTAATTAATATTGTTGAGCAAGAATACGAACAAAAGCAGCAGTTAAATCGCTATGCTGATCAGTCTGATCAGAAGCTTTTCCCCAGCATTATTTATGCTACCAATCAGCGAGAAGAGGATTTACCAGTTACCAAAGAAATTGGTAGTGACTTAGTGACACCGGAAATTCAACAAAAAGGCACATTTGCAGCTTTATTTCCCTTGTTATTCCAGTTGAATGTACCACCACAACAAATTCAACGTCTAATTTCTCAATTGAATATCCAGTTGGTATTTACGGCACACCCAACAGAGATTGTACGTCATACTATTCGGGATAAGCAGCGTCAAGTTGTGCATCTATTACAAAAAATGGATGAAGCGCAAACTCGCGCTGGTAGCTATCCTTGGGAAACTTTAGAGGTCAAGGAAAGATTGCTTGAGGAGATTCGTCTGTGGTGGCGTACTGATGAATTACATCAGTTTAAGCCAACGGTGTTAGATGAAGTAGATTATGCCCTTCACTATTTTCAGGAGGTGCTATTCGATGGAATTACACAATTATATAAACGATTCAAATATTCTCTGGGAGAAACTTTTCCTTGGTTGCAACCACCGAGTACCAATTTTTGCTCCTTTGGTTCTTGGGTGGGTTCTGATCGAGATGGTAATCCATCAGTAACACCGGAAGTAACATGGAAAACAGCGTGTTATCAGAGGAAAATGGTATTACAGAGATATATTGAGTCTGTTAAAGAGCTAATTTCCCTGTTGAGTGTGTCCATGCACTGGAGTGATGTGCTACCGGATTTATTAGAATCTTTAGAGTTAGATCAGTCTCAATTAAGTGATGTGTATGATGATTTGGCGTTGCGGTTTCGTCAAGAGCCCTATCGCCTAAAATTATCTTATATTCTTAAACGGTTGGAAAATACCCGCGATCGCAACTTGGCCTTATACAATCGGGAAACGCCACAAAATGAAGATGCACATAAGTACCGTGCGGGGGCAGAATTTTTAGCCGAGTTGTTGTTAATTCAACGCAACTTGAAAGAAACAGGTTTAAGTTGTCGAGAATTGGAAAACTTGATTTGTCAAGTAGAAATATTTGATTTTCATCTCACCCAATTAGATATCCGTCAAGAGTCATCTCGTCATGCGGACGCAATCAATGAGATTCTCGAATATTTGCAAGTATTACCCCAATCCTACAACGAATTATCAGAAGAACAAAGAGTAGCTTGGTTAACAGGAGAATTAAAAACTCGTCGGCCATTAATTCCTGCTGAATTACCATTTTCTTCAAAAACTAACGATGTAATTCAAACCTTCCGCATTTTGCGATCGCTACAACAAGAATTTGGCATCAATATCTGTCAAACTTATATTATTAGTATGTGCAGAGAAGTTAGCGACGTACTCGAAGTTTTACTTTTAGCCAAAGAATCGAGTTTATTTGATCCCGCCATCGCAGTAGGAACTATTCGCGTCGTTCCTTTATTTGAAACCGTAGAAGACTTACAACGCTCTAGAAGCGTGATGCGGCAATTGTTTGAATTACCTTTATATCGGGCAATGCTGGCTGGTGGCTACGCAGCAATCAATACTTCGACTTCCCTCAGTGGAGAAAAGGCAGCCCCATCTATTGCTACCTTAAATCCTAACTTACAGGAAGTAATGCTGGGATATTCCGATAGTAATAAAGACTCTGGTTTTTTAAGTAGTAACTGGGAAATTCATAAAGCCCAAAAATCACTCCAGAAAATCGCGGAGGGTTACGGTGTAAATCTGCGGATTTTCCATGGTCGGGGTGGTTCTGTCGGACGTGGTGGTGGACCAGCCTATGAGGCGATTTTAGCCCAACCAGGTCACAGTATTAACGGACGGATCAAAATTACCGAACAAGGAGAAGTATTGGCTTCCAAATACTCCTTGTTAGATTTGGCATTATATCATCTAGAAACCATTACCACAGCAGTAATTCAAGCCAGTTTATTGGGAACAGGGTTTGATGATATTGAACCTTGGAATGAGATTATGGAAGAATTATCTCATGCCTCCCGCCAGCACTATCGTAACCTCATCTATGAACAACCTGACTTCATTGACTTCTTCCACCAAGTTACTCCCATTGAAGAAATCAGCCAACTGCAAATTAGTTCTCGTCCAGCCCGTCGTCCATCTGGGAAAAAAGATTTAAGTAGTCTCAGAGCAATACCATGGGTATTTAGCTGGACACAAACTCGCTTTTTATTACCCTCTTGGTATGGAATAGGTACGGCATTACAAGAGTTTTTGAACGCAGAACCAGAACAACACCTCAAATTACTGCGCTATTTTTACCTCAAGTGGCCATTCTTTAAAATGGTGATTTCTAAAGCGGAAATGACTTTAGCCAAAGTAGATATCGAAATGGCACGTCACTATGTTGATGAATTGTCTAACCACCAAGATAAACCTCGATTTGAGAAAGTTTTTGAGCAAATTTATAGCGAGTTCTTTCTCACCAGGGATTTAGTTTTAAAAATTACCGGGCACCAAAAACTATTAGATGGTGATCCAGTATTGCAACGTTCTGTACAATTACGAAATGGAACAATTGTTCCTTTAGGATTCATTCAAGTTTCTCTACTCAAACGTCTGCGTCAATCGAAAAATGCACCCACAACCGGCGTAATTCACTCTCGTTATAGTAAGGGAGAATTACTCAGGGGTGCATTATTAACCATTAATGGAATTGCCGCCGGAATGAGAAATACAGGTTGATCATTGACGGTTAATAGGGGAAAAACCTTTTTCCCCTAATTTTATAGGTGATAGGTAATCATTAAGTAATTTCCTAATTAATATGATGAAAAAACAGATTTTGATTTGTACCTGTTTAGCACTTACTGGAGGATTGTTTAGTGCTGTCATTGCTGGACAAATTACCGTGATGGTACATAGTCAAAAGTGTGAAAATCAGTCTTGGGGATTTAAACAAATGTGTCAAACATTGGTCACGCCAGGGGCAAGTTGGCAAGGTGGTACGGCAGGATTATGGACGGGGACAATTTTGGGCGCGTTTGTGGGTGGCTTAATTACACGAAAATCGAGTTATTAAGTAAATAGGGGTCAAAAATTTTCCAGTTACTAAATGACCGGAGATAACTATATTTGTTTATAGGTTGGGCGAAGTTTTACAATACCATTAATAAATTATTGGTCATAATTCACAAGTCAGATAGTATCAATAAAACTCATGTAACTTGCTAAAATTAACTAGAAAGGATGATAACCGTGGCCTTGTTTCTGCAACATACTCATTTATTGATCATATCCACTCTCCTGGGATTGATTGGTTTGCCAACGATGGTAAGACCGGCAACAGCCCAAAACCTGAATAATACCGGCAATTCAGACCTCCATCCCAGTGTCAATCAACCTAGTTCTACACCTACCTATCCCCCAGTCCCTCCACCAGACTCCAAAAAACCCTTACCTAATGATAGGGAATTAGAAGACGCAGATACACAAGTAGATTATCGGATTAGTAACTTACTGGCAGATTTTACAGGTAATCTCTGGGTGGGTTCCTGGCGGGGACTATCACGAATTAACCCCCATACAGGTAGGGTAATTTCTCGCGTGAGTTTACCAAATGTTGCTATTGGTGCTTTAGAACAAGATAAGGTAGGGCGGTTATGGGTTGGGAACTATCAAGGTTTGACGAGGATAGATCCCCAGAGTAGCCAAATTACAGCCCAAAATTTATTACTACCTTCTAAACGAGTATTATCATTGCTAATTGACAAGCGGGGTTATTTGTGGGTTGGAACTGATGCCGGCTTAACTCTAGTCAGTCCCGACGAAGGTTTAATTATGACCACATTGAAAAATATGCCCGGTGTGAGTGTTAACGCCATGGCATTAGATGGGGATGGTCAACTATGGGCTGGTACTCTAGAAGGATTGGTCAAGGTAAATACCGCCAGTGCTTTGCTGATGAAGAGAATCGAAAATTTACCAGGGGGAACTGTCCAAACTTTGGCAATTAGTCCCCAAGGATTAATTTGGGCGGGAATGCCAAATCAATTATTAGTGATTAACCCCAAAAATGGTATTGTATTGCGGTCTGTAACTCCACTGCGCGGACGCAATGTGACATCAATCAAATTTGCCAAAGATGGCAGTGTGTGGGTTGGGACTACCAATGGTTTGCTACGATTGAATCCATATACAGGAGCAATATTAGACCAGGTGACTGGACTCCCTTCTAGTCGAGTTTTAGCTGTTGCACCAGATGTTGGTAATAAACTATGGGTGGGAACAATGGAGGGTTTAGCTTGGTTGATGCCTTCAGTTGGTAAAGCTCAACCTCATTTTGGTTTTGGTAGGTATGTCAAGTAGGGATTGGTGTGGAAAAAACTATTACCCATTACATATTACCCATTTTTAATTTATGCCGGTTACTACTCAACAATTAACTCAATGGAAACAACAGGGACGGGCGATTGTGGCTTTAACGGCCTGGGATTATGCGATCGCTCAACTTTTGGATCGGGCTGGTGTAGACTTGATCTTGGTTGGTGATTCTCTTGCGGTCGTCCTGGGTTATGAAACTACTTTACCGATAACTTTGGATGAAATGATCCATCATGCTAAGGCTGTGCGCCGTGGGGTGAAAAATGCTTTGGTGGTGGTGGATTTACCATTTTTGACCTATCAAGAAAGTATCTCCCAAGCTATGCACTCCGCCGGCAGGGTACTGAAAGAAACTGGAGCGCAAGCGGTAAAATTAGAAGGGGGCTATCCTGCTATGGTAGAAACTATTAGGCGATTAGTCCAATCGGGGATTCCGGTGATGGGTCATCTGGGGTTAACACCGCAATCAATACATCAGTTAGGGTTGCGACAACAGGGAAAAACTCAGGAAGAGGGAGAGAGAATTTTCCATGAGGCGATCGCCCTCGAACAAGCTGGTGTTTTTGCTATAGTATTAGAACATATTCCCGCTAAATTAGCACTACAAATCACTCAACAACTCCGTATTCCTACTATCGGCATCGGTGCAGGTTCTAATTGTGATGGTCAAGTATTAGTCACTTCTGATATTCTGGGACTTTCAGAAAAACAACCACCATTTGCTAAAATTTATACAAATTTACGGGAAACTATTACCAACGCTGTACAAGATTACGCTATAGAGGTCCGAGAAGGAAAGTTTCCTTAAATAGGTTGATTGAAGTTGTATAAATCATCTTATTGATTAATGTTCAATAATGGCAAAACTTTGCGTTTTAACAATTCCACTAACTCTGTTTGCATATATAGAATTTTTAGTAGTTACCCATTGTGAATTATCAATTATTGATACAAAGAACTTAAACATAAAGATATCTAGAATAAATTTCAGCTAAGGACGAAAATTCTGTTAATTTATAGATAATTGGTTAAACTACAAAGATTTTCAGATCAATAAACCAAGTCAATCAGGTAATTTTCGCCAATCACCATTTACGTTTCAGGGGTTATGGCAATGGATATTGTAACGCTGTTAATTGTTTGGTTAGTTACGGCTGTAAGTTTATGGATTATTAGTAAATTGCCTTTAGGAGTGGAAATTGATACTCCAGAAAAAGCAATTTTTTCCGCCGCAGTTTTAGGTATTATTACCGCACTAGTCAAGCCAGTTCTCAAAGTTTTATTTGTGATACCAAATTTAGCTACATTTGACTTATTATCTGGTATCTTTACTTTTATGATTGCTGTTGCTTGTTTTAGTATTGCAGCTTGGTTAGTAGATGGTTTCCGCTTACGTTACGGGATTTGGAGTGCTGTTTTAGGTGCTTTTGCCCTCACTCTTATCAACAACATTATTTACAAGTTATTGGGTGTTTAATACCCATACCGATTTCCTACTAAGATGCACACAAAAATGCCTCCGTAGTTGTTGTGCAAAATAAATTTCATAGTTAGGAGAGGGAACAGGGAACCTTGTGCTGAACATAGCCGAAGCAAGGGAACAGGCAAGGTTTACAGAGATTTTTTCTTCAATAACTATGTGCAATTAATTTTGCCTGGGTACTTAAATCAACCACAAAACAAAGCTGAAAACCCTTGTAGAGAGGTTGTATACAATCTCTCTACAAGGGTGTGACTAGATGAAAACTGCTGTAACTTTTTAGTGTAAGCCCTAGATAGGAACAGGTAATAGGTAAAAGTTTTGATCAATTACCAAATGTACTATTCTCTACCTGTATGTGAATCTAATTTTTAATTGCTAGGGTTAGCAGAAGGTTCACGGTGGGCAATTTTCAGCTTGGGTTTAGGACTACCGCTAATGCGTCTGTCATCGTTACCTTTGCCTTCTTTAGACCAAGAAGAACGGCCGCTCCGACCACCACCAGAACTGCGTTCACGGTCTGAACCATCACCACGTTTGTTAATTCTGGGTTTGGGCGTTGGACTTTCGTCCACTGGTAAATCTACACCAGACAATAACCAAGCGGGACGGGTTTGATCGTAAGCGATTTGTAATGCAGCAGCAGCGATCGCATGAGCATCATATTGTTCAATCATTTCGCTGATAATGGGCAAGAAGGAGGCTAACCGTTCTCCAGCTAAAGCTTCTGCTACTTGTCCTTTCAACTTTTGAATATGTTGAGCTTCAATCTGTGCCTTGGTAGGAATAGACAGAATCTGCCAAGTTTGACGGTTATGGCGTTCAAATGCCTGTTGTTTGCGGCGTTCAAAGGATTGTACTAAGGAAATAGCAGTTCCTTCTTTTCCTGCCCGGCCTGTCCGCCCAATCCGGTGAACATAGGTTTCTACGCTATCAGGTAAGTCAAAGTTAATTACATGAGAAAGTTGATCAACATCTAAACCCCGAGCTGCAATATCAGTCGCTACTACCCAGCGTACCTGACGGTTACGGAAGCGAGTTAATAAACGTTCCCGGGCTTGTTGGGACAAGTCACCATGATATTCATCTACACTATGGCCAGCAGACTGCAATTGATTAGTTAGTTCGGCAGCAGTGCGACGGGTACGAACAAAGATCAAAGCTGTTTCTGGATCTTCCATTTCTAGAATTGGTTGTAAAGCTTTTGCTTTTGTCCAATGACGGGGAATGATGTAAGCAACCTGATTAATTTTATTCGGTGTGGCTTTGGGTTGTTCAACAGTGACAGTTACTGGTGAGTTCAAAAACTTATTCACCAACATCCGAATTGATGGTGGCATGGTTGCGGAAAATAATGCTGTTTGTCTTTCTTCTGGTGCTTGAGAAAGAATTCTCTCTACATCATCAATGAAGCCCATGCTTAACATTTCATCAGCTTCATCTAAAACAAACCATCTGACTTGATCCAGTTTCAAATTACCACGATCTAGTAAGTCTATGACCCGTCCTGGTGTACCAACAACGATTTGCGCTCCCCGTCGCAGCTGCATAATCTGGCGATCAATTGATTGACCACCATAAATGGCCGCTGCTTTCAAGTAACTATTACCAATAAATTGGGAAATAGCTGCATGAACTTGAATTGCTAACTCACGGGTGGGGGTTAAAACAATTGCTTGCACAGCTTTTTGGTTAGGATCTAACCGTTCTAACATCGGTAGAGAAAAAGCTGCGGTTTTACCTGTTCCTGTTTGGGATTGACCGACTACATCCCGACCATTTAATAATTGAGGAATAGCTTGGGTTTGAATATTTGTTGGGGCAGAAAAACCCATACTTTCTAACAATTCAGCACGTTCTTGGGAAATGCCTAATTCTTGAAATGATAAACTCATTAACGCTCCTAGATTTTATTGTGAATTTTGGACTTGTAACCCGATACTTATTTGTAAATTAAGTCTTATACAACAGTAGATAGGAGAGGGGAAGATAATCTATCACTATTGACAACTTGACCATAGAGGTCATAGGCATCGGCGCTTTGAATCGCTACTTTGACGATGGTTCCTAGCCTAGCCTGTCCTTTAACATAGACTTGACCATCTACTTCAGGCGAAAATCTACCAGAACGGCCGATTAATTCGCCTCCTGAAAAAATCGAATCGGGATTTTCTTGTTCAATCAGGACATCAACTATTTTGCCAACTTCCTGTTGATTTTTCTGGAAAGAAATTGGTTGTTGTAATTCCATTAGTTGATCACGGCGCGCCGTCATCACTTCTGCTGGAACTTGATTGGGGAGATCGTAGGCAGGGGTCCCCTCTTCTGCTGAAAAGGTAAAGACACCAACATGATCAAATTTATGTCGTTCTGTAAACTCTAATAAATGCTGAAAATGCTCCTGTGTCTCACCAGGAAAACCAACTATAAACGTTGTTCTTAGAACTGCTGAGGGTAGTTCAGCTTTGATCCGTTCCATAATCCCATCATTCACCCGTCCTTGCCAGGGACGGTTCATGGCGCGGAGAATATCTGGATGGGAATGCTGTAAGGGTAAATCTAGATATGGCAAACAGTTGGGGGTTTCTTGGATGGCCGCAATCACATCCGATGTCAGTCCGGTGGGATAAGCGTAGTGCATCCTAATCCAAGGTACATCTACTTTACCTAAAGCTCGCAGCAATTCGGCTAACTTTGGTTTTCCATAAATATCTAAGCCGTAATTGGTGGTGATCTGGGAAATGAGAATTATTTCTTTGACACCTTGACTTACCAGTTGTTCAGCTTCGGCAACTATTGATTCAATGGTACGCGATCGCTGGTTTCCTCGCAAATGGGGGATAATGCAAAATGCACACCGATAATCACAACCCTCTGCCACTCGCAGGTAAGCTACTCCTTCGGTGGTTGTCCGATAGCGCGGTGTGGTTTCATCGGCTATATAAGTAGGTTCGGCAGTAATTTCTTTAACTCTCTCTCCCCTCTCCGCTCGCTTGATGACATTAACGATTTTGTGATAATCTCCTGTTCCTACTACGGCTACAGCTTCTGGCAACTCTTCCAATAATTGTTCTTGAAAATGTTGTGCCATACAGCCGGTGATGACGATTTTCTTATTTGCTTCCGCCAATTCTACCAGGGTTCTAACTGATTCCTGTCTTGCTGCTTCAATAAAACTACAGGTATTAACAATTACGTAATCTGCTAATTCTTCATTGCTGTCTACACCATAGCCAGCATCTACTAGGAGCCCTAGCATATGTTCTGTATCTATTCGATTTTTCTCGCAGCCTAGGTGAGAAATGGCAATTGTTGGCTTTTCACCCATATTTTGACTAAATTTTCCGTTTTTTCCTTGTTAATTAACATTGAATTTGGGATGGGGAATGAACAAAAACCGAATTTTGTAGCTCCGTAAGGCACAAAACTGTCTAGGACAACCAAGTATCAAAAGGAAAGGGTTTTACTCCTGACTCGGTGACTTCTGCTGTAATTCCCACCCAATTACCCGTTACTAATTACCAGTATTAAACTACATAACTAGCAACTTTATTAGTAAACAGGAACATACAACCATCATCTATCTTCTAAATAGAGGCTGTGCTATGATACTTTCACTAATTTGTTTCCCAGGGTAATCGTGAGTGTCTTAGGGTAAGTTGGACACTCCTAATATTTTTAACAATTCGCTTATAGGTATTTTATGTTACCGCAGCGTGGGCGTTGTTAATTTACCCATCGGGAAGCCGACCAAGAGGTCTGTTGTGAGAAGCCGCTACCTCGATGGGAAATCGCAATGGCGACCAAGCCTACTCAGCAGCAGTGACGACCCGGCATTTATGAACTCAATGGCGGGAAACTGCCTAGTATCTTCACAAGTGGCAAACTCCTCTTGTAATCAATTCCCATCTTAACATATCTTATGAAAGGTTTACACCTAATTTCCATCTTGAGGAAGAGGCAGTAATTTGACGATGATTAAGGACGGGGCAGAGGAGCAGTAGGGGCGGACGGCGGTTAGCTCCTACAACCGTCATCTATTCCCTGTATTGTGTTCCCTAAAGCAACTTATTTTATTAGTATAAAAGGGCGGAAAGCTCTCAATGCTAGAGAATGTAGATCCTTTAGGGAATTTTAGCTGGTGCTTGATGAATCTCCCCTCTGCGGAGAGTGGAAATAGGTAAGCACTCTTAATTGTGCCAAGTAAATTAAAAACGTGGAATTACATCAGTTATTTAACACCCGAACACCAATTATTGGCGTAGTACATCTGCTACCGCTTCCTACTTCAGCCCGTTGGGGAGGGAGCCTCAAAGCAGTAATTGATCGCGCTGAACAAGAAGCCACAGCCCTTGCCAGTGGAGGGGTAGATGGGATGATTGTGGAGAATTTTTTCGATGCCCCATTTACGAAAAATCAAGTTGATCCAGCAGTTGTGAGTGCCATGACTGTGGTTGTCCAACGTATCCAAAATTTAGTGACTGTGCCTGTAGGATTAAATGTGTTACGTAATGATGGCAGAAGTGCGATCGCTATTGCTAGTTGCGTAAAGGCACAGTTTGTGAGAATTAATGTTCTCACAGGTGTGATGGCAACTGATCAAGGATTAATTGAAGGGGAAGCTCATCAATTATTACGCTATCGTCGGGAATTAGGATCTGATGTGAAAATTTTTGCCGATGTCTTAGTTAAACACGCCTGTCCTTTGAGTTCTCCTAATCTCACGGTTGCTGTCAAAGACACTATTGAAAGAGGTTTAGCTGATGCGGTAATTGTGTCCGGTGGGGCTACTGGTAGTCCTCCTGACCAGGCAGATTTGACATTGGCTAGTAATGCTGCTGCTGGTACTCCTGTGTTTATTGGTAGTGGTGCGAGTTGGGAAAATGTGGGTACTTTATTACAGTCCGCAGATGGGGTGATTGTTTCTAGTTCTCTCAAGCGTCATGGTCAAATTCACCAACCCATAGACCCCATTCGCGTCAGTCAATTTGTAGAAGCCGCCCGCAGACCTCTATTGTCCGAACTATGATGCTTTTGATTTACCTGATTTAGATGATTAGAAGATTTCTAAACTAATTACCAATTACCAATCACTAATATTATGATTCGTCGTCGTTCTACTCCTAGTATTTATAAATGGTCACGCCCAGCCATTGCAGCGATCTCCGGTTTTGGTATCCTGAATACAGGTTATCTGACTTTTGAAAAGCTGACCGGCAGCACCCCGGTTTGTACTACACCGGAAAATGTTAAGGGTTGTGTAGATGTCCTTTCCAGTCCTTGGGCTACGGTTTTAGGTCAACCATTACCTGTATTTGGTTTATTGGCATACATGGGTATGTTCATATTCGCTTTAGCTCCTTTGGCATTGAACTCAGGGGAAAATCAAAAAAGTCAGAAACAACTGGAAAATGTGACTTGGTGGTTGCTGTTTAT
>JBJTTJ010000193.1:0-10544 GCA_046080125.1 Cuspidothrix sp. | reverse complement strand
AAGTTTACTGGTAAGAGGTAAATACCATTAAATCCGTACTGTTGACGGTAAGATTGCAATTGTACCAGCAGCGCTTTTTTGGCAATTCCATAGGGGGCGTTAGTTTCTTCTGGATAACCATTCCAGATATCATCTTCTTTGAATGGTACAGGGGTAAATTTAGGATAGGCACAAATAGTTCCCACACAAACAAATTTTTCTGTACCTTGTTGATAAGCTGCATGGATTAACTGAGTTCCCATCATCAAGTTATCGTAAAATAACTCGCCGGGTTTTTCTCGATTCAAACCAATACCCCCCACGTGGGCAGCTAGGTGAATGATAATATCCTGTTGGTCTACTGCTCGTTGGCAATTTTCCCAAACCCGCAGATCACAATCGTGCGATCGCGTCACTGCGATTTTATCACGATCAGTACCATTTCGACAAAGTTGATCTATCACTTGACGACCGAGAAAACCCGCCCCACCAGTCACCAGAATCCGTTTACTTGTTAAATCTAATGTCATATATCAATTAAAAGTGTAAAGATCCTAATTCTTGACGAATAGTAGCAATATCTTGATGTAGTTTTGAGCCATTACCATTGGATAAAGTACAACCTAAAGCTTGTAGATCAGCTTCTACCATGAGTGCAACCAGTTCTGTAAATGTTACAGACGGTTTCCAGCCTAATTTTTGCTGTGCCTTAGTTGGATCACCAATTAACAAATCTACCTCCGCAGGACGCAGATAACGTTCATCAAACTCTACGTAATTCTGCCAGTCTAGATTAACATAACCAAACGCTAATTCTAGAAACTCTTTCACTGAATGGGTTTCACCAGTCGCCACCACATAATCATCAGGTCGCTCTTGCTGCAACATCAACCACATTGCTTTTACGTAATCTTTCGCATAACCCCAATCTCTCTGAGAATCCAAATTACCCATGTAGAGATTTTTTTGTTTACCCGCGACAATACGGGCTACAGCTCTAGTTATTTTACGAGTAACAAATGTTTCACCACGTCTAGGAGATTCGTGATTAAACAAAATACCATTACAAGCAAACAAATCGTAAGATTCACGGTAATTCACCGTTTGCCAATGGGCATATACCTTAGCACAAGCGTAAGGACTGCGGGGATAAAAGGGTGTGGTTTCACTCTGGGGAACTGCTTGGACTAAACCATACATCTCCGAAGAACCAGCTTGATAGAAACGAACTTCAATACCTGTACGGTGTTGGTAGTTGCGGATAGCTTCTAATAACCGCAAAGTTCCCATTCCTACAGCATCCACTGTATATTCTGGAGAATCAAAACTAACTCTAACGTGAGATTGAGCACCTAAGTTATAAATTTCCGTAGGTTTAACATCTTCTAAAATTCTTCTTAGTGTTGTCCCATCTGTTAAGTCTCCATAGTGGAGAAACAGACGCACACCCTGTTTATGAGGGTCTTCGTACAAATGGTCAATCCGGTCTGTGTTAAAGGTAGAAGTGCGACGAATAATCCCATGTACTTCATAACCTTGTTCTAGCAAAAACTCAGTTAAATAAGAACCATCTTGACCAGTGATACCGGTGATTAAAGCCCGTTTTGCTTGTGTCATCCTTGATAATACCTCGTAGTTTTTTTCTTTAAAATTGCCAACAGTTTGATCTAAAATATAGGACTCCTATTTGAATTTTGAACAAAACTCCGTATACCTAAATCTTTTAAAACCCTTTTGTCTCTTGCGTGCCTACACAAATGATTTCATCACTCAAATCCGATTCAGATATAATAACTTTTCAAACATCCTCTCAGATATTTAACACAGTAAAATTGACAGCTTGATAAATTCATCTGTCCAGGAATAAATATAATCTATATTTTCATAACCCGGGATACCTTTTGGGGCATAATCTTGCCCCACAACATGGAATTTTGGCTAGTAAAGTTAGTAAGCTCCTTTATTTTTGGGCATAATCACAACATTAATTGTTTTGAGAATGATCCACAAATCCAGCCAAAAATTTCTAAAATTGACATAGTGGATGTCTATTTGTACTCGACGGTGATAGGGTATATCATTGCGTCCAGATACTTGCCATAAACCAGTGATACCGGGACGAATGGTTAAAACATGATTGATATAATCACCATATTTTGGTAATTCATCTTCTACTAAAGGTCTAGGGCCAACTACACTCATATCTCCTTTGAGAACATTCCAGAATTGGGGAAATTCATCTAAACTAGTAATTCGCAAAAAATGCCCGATTTTAGTAATTCTAGGGTCGGTTTTGAGCTTAAAATTAGTTTCGAATTCCGTGCGTAAATTGGGTGATGTTGCCATCATTTTCACCAAAATTTCGTCAGCATTATTCACCATAGTCCGAAACTTAATACAGTTGAAGCTACGGTAATTTTTACCCACCCGTTCTTGAACATAAAAAATCGGACCTTCTGAGCTTATGGCTATTAATAAGGCCAATATGATGTAAACGGGAGAAAACAGAATTAATACTGACAAAGAAAAAACTATATCAAACAGTCGTTTTAAAAGCTCTCCGTATAAACCCTGAAAAGATAAACTTTTGGATTTTACCTTTGGCTGTTTAACTTTTTGACCGCGTTTTGATAAAACAGCCGTAGATTTACTGCTATCTTTTCGCGGATATCGCTTGCCGGAGAGAAGTGAACTCTGGGCAGTCATCATACTCCTTTATAATCCACACCACACACAATCCCAATCTTAAAGCTAAAGGCAGTGATTTTGAGGAAAAATTTGCACTTTTGCCGAAAAAAGAATACAAAAAAGCCACTGTTTACTTGACGTAAACTCCTTTTTCACGACATTGATTAACAAAATGTAAATAACGTTCTGCAAATACCTGTCGAGAAAATTGATGAGCGTGTGTTTGTATATACTCATAATTGTATAAATCCTGAGAATCTAGAAATTTTTCTACAGCATCTACTAAAGCTCCTATTGTTTGGGTTTTGAATAATATACCAGTTCCGGTATCAGGATGTGTACGAATATCTCTAACTGTTTCTAATGCACCACCCACACCATAAGCAATTACGGGAGTTCCACAAGCTTGGGCTTCAACTAGGGCAATGCCAAAATCTTCACAAGCTGCATAAACAAAAGCCTTGGCACGTGCCATATATTGTTTAACGATATGATCGGGTTGCCATCCTAAGATTTGGATATGGGGTTGGGCTATTTCCCGTAATTTGTTCATTTCCGGCCCAGTACCAATAATGATTAGGGGTTTTTTAAGGCTGTTAAAAGCCTGAACAATCAAGGAAACTTGCTTATAACTCACCAGTCGGGATACTATCAAGTAAAAATCCTCTTTTTCTGAAGAAAAGAGACATTCATCCAGGTTAACGGGAGGATAGATAACGGTAGCTTCCCGATGATAGCAACGCCAAATTCTCCTAGCTGTGTGTTGGGAGTTGGCAATGAAATAATCTACGCGGTTGGCACTGATTACATCCCATTGCCGCAATTGGTGTAGAATGTAGCGTGTAATCCAACCGATTCCTCCTTGGCCTAGTTTGCTTTGGTGGAGATAATCAAAGGTTAAGTCCCAAGCGTAACGCATGGGGCTATGGCAATAACAAATATGTAATTGATTGGGGGTAGTTAAGACTCCTTTGGCTACAGCATGAGATGAAGATAGGATAACTTCATATTCTCGCAAATCTAATTGCTCAATGGCCAAGGGTAATAAGGGTAAATATTTTTGTACACCTTGACGCGCTTGGGGAAATTTTTGTAAAAACGTTGTGCCAATTTGCCGTTTGTACAAATAACTTTCGGGATTTCTAGACTCAAAATCAATGAGGGCATACAAATCAGCATCAATGTGATTTAATATTTCCTGGACTACGAGTTCTGAACCACCTGTGGCTTGAGGGGTTAACCACTCATGAACCAAAGCATATTCTAAAGACACAGTTAACTTGAATGGGTGGGAAGTAGTTAGGCTAATGTGGTGATATTTACACCTTTTGGGAAAGACAAGAGGTACTTTAAGGCAATTTGGCTGAAAACAAAAGTTATTTTACTTTGCCGAATCAGGTTAAAGTCACCTAAGAAAATCTGTGATTTGGTGGTCTACAGTTGGAGGTAGGTTTGAATCCCCCTCTGATGTTACTTTACGGACTGGATGGAAATATTCCTCATTGTGATTTACTCGGTGGCAAAAGCCCCAAATTGAATAGAAGATATTATCCTACCAAAAGATGTTCCAAGATGATACGGCAACCTGATAACCTCAAAGATAATGGTGATTTTGCCACTGGTGACGATCTAGGAGTTAGGAATTTATGCGTATTCTGGTTATTGGTGGAACTCGGTTTATTGGTGTTTACTTAACTAAACTACTGGTGCAAGCTGGACATGAGGTAGTTTTGTTTAATCGTGGTAATCATCCTGCACCTTCAGGGGTAGGACACATTATCGGCGATCGCACTGATGCCACACAACTCAAGGAAAGATTAGCAGGGGAAAGTTTTGATGTTGTTTTTGACAATAATGGTCGGGAACTGACGGATACTCAACCTCTGGCGCAAATTTTCCACGGACAGGTAAAACACTTTGTGTATATGAGTTCGGCAGGTGTTTACCTCAAATCTGACCAAATGCCCCATGTTGAAGGGGATGCAGTTGATCCTCAAAGTCGTCACAAGGGTAAGCATGAAACGGAAGCTTACCTCAAGCAGTTAGGAATTCCCTTTACTTCTATTCGTCCTACTTATATCTACGGACCTCAAAATTATAATCCTTTGGAAAGTTGGTTTTTTGATAGAATTGTCCGCGATCGCCCGATTTGTATTCCCGGAAATGGTATGCACATTACTCAGTTAGGCCATGTCTGGGATTTGGCCCAAGCAATGACCCAGATCATTGGCAATGATCAGTCCATCGCTCAAATCTATAATATTTCTGGCGATCGCTATGTTACTTTCGATGGCCTAGCCCGCGCCTGTGCTGTAGCTGCTGGTAAATCTACTGATCATCTGAAAATTGTCCATTACGACCCCAAAAAGTTCGATTTCGGTAAACGCAAGTCTTTCCCCATCCGGGTGCAGCACTTTTTTGCATCTGTTAATAAAGCACACATAGAATTAAATTGGCAACCTCAATATGATTTAATTTCTGGTCTACAAGATTCTTGGCTAAATGATTATTTAGCAACTGGTGCAGATAAAAAAGAAATAGATTTTTCCGTAGATGATGAGATATTGAGTGTTAGTTAAATACGGCACTTTTCAGTGTCATGCCCTAGGAAAACTTACCGCACCTTTAGGTGCGGTGGTTTTTGGCACTTGATTTCAACTTGCTAAAGAGACAGTCTTACAGTCTCTTCATGTCTGTTTAGATGCCATTATTTTTGCTCACTCAGCATAGTCTTACGGTTTCTTAAAAACCCAAAGAAATTAGTTTTAACCCCACCAGGTTCAGAAGCTTCATTGTATTCTCTCATTTCCGCTTCTAGCTGATGCAATAGGTTGTCGTCATTTTGCATTCTAGCTACTTGTAAACGATGTTCCAAGCTGGTTCGGATATTTTGTCTATGGGTTTTTGCCGTTTCTTTAGCCAATTCTATTCTGTTTGTCTTCATAATGTATTGTCTCAATCAAAAATTTTAGTCTTGCCAAATTGTAACTACTTAACTTTCAGGAAAATGAAGTAGAGAAGTTGAATTAATTATTAAAGAAAACTTAGACACTTCCAAGTGTTGACGCGAACCAGCTGATCAGGCTTTAACAGAGAATTATAAGTTCACTGGCCTATTTATTTTATCTGATTCACTAATACATAGCCAAACTTTCTCAAGCAACATATTGTCATAAATAGGAAATTTAATTTTCTCTTCAGGATTCAGTATAGTTACAAAAATATCCGGTAAGTCAACAGCTTGGATAATTGAAGATGGTATCATATATTCTCGTTTTGCTTGATGACGCGGGAGGGAATAAGTGAAAGTTTTAGTTATCGGAAATGGGGGACGGGAACACGCTCTAGCTTGGAAATTGCTACAATCCAATCAAATCGAGCAAGTTGTCTGTGTACCAGGTAATGGAGGTACAGCAAGTATGGAAGGTTGTGAAAATTTGCCCTTAGCAGTAGATGAATTTGGGGGTATTAGTGAATATGCGTTAAATAATGATATTTCCTTGGTAGTAGTTGGTCCAGAAGTACCTTTAGCTCAGGGAATTACTGATTATCTGCAAAGTCAAGGCTTAATGGTATTTGGTCCAAATAAAGCAGGGGCGCAAATAGAAGCAAGTAAGGCATGGGCTAAAGCATTAATGGCAGAAGCCGGAGTTCCCACTGCTAAGGCTGCGGTATTTACGGAAGCAGAACCAGCAAAAGCTTACGTTCAAGCTGCGGGTGCGCCCATTGTGATTAAAGCCGATGGGTTAGCTGCTGGTAAAGGTGTGACAGTTGCCCAAAGTATTACCCAAGCTGAGGAAGCAATTGATGGGATTTTTCAAGGACAGTTTGGTTCTGCTGGTAGTTCCGTAGTCATCGAAGAGTGTTTACTTGGACAGGAGGTATCAGTTTTAGCTGTAACTGATGGTTTAACCATCCGCCCCCTGTTACCTGCCCAAGATCATAAACGCGTTGGCGAAGGTGATACAGGGGAAAATACAGGAGGTATGGGTGCTTATGCTCCTGCACCTATCGCTACGCCAGAGTTAATGGCACGGGTACAAACGGAGGTATTAGAAAGAACTATCATTGCTTTGAAGGCTAGGGGGATTGACTACCGAGGAATTTTGTATGCAGGGCTAATGATTGCACCAGATGGGGATTTTCGGGTTTTAGAATTTAACTGTCGCTTTGGTGATCCAGAAACCCAGGTAATTTTACCAATGCTAGAAACACCTTTGGAAGATATAATCTTGGCTTGTATAGAACAGCGATTGGCACAAATGCCTCCTATTGCTTGGAAACAAGGTGCAGCGGCCACGGTGGTAGCAGCTTCTGGTGGTTATCCCGGAACATATACCAAGGGTAAGGTGATTACTGGTTTGACAGCAGCAGAAACAACCGGGGCGACAGTGTTTCATGCTGGAACAAAGTTAAATCCAGCCCAAGAAATTGTCACGGATGGCGGTAGAGTGTTAAATGTGACTGGTTGGGGTAAGAATTTCCAGCAAGCGATCGCTCAAGCTTATGCAGGTATAGAGCAGATTAAATTTGAGAAAATGTATTATCGTGGAGATATTGGTCATCGGGTTTTAAAATAGAACTATAGGGACGTTCCCGGGAACGTCCCTATATTATTGATTCATCATCCAAATTTTCTGGTTCTTGTATCCCAACTCTCATCGCAAATAGATAAAAGTTTGTAGACTGAATTTATATAGTTCTTTATGGTTATTAATGAAAACTGGTGCAAGAAGATTTTCGGTTAATTGTGGATTTGGTTGCGGTGTTTGCTGCTGCGGCTTGCAGTGGACTACTAGCAGCATTGTTAAAACAACCAGTTTTGCTGGGGTATCTCATCGGCGGTATGGTTGTTGGTCCATCTGGACTCAGACTAATTAAAGAACTGATTCAAGTGGAAACATTAGCCCAGTTTGGAGTAGCTTTTTTATTGTTTGCCTTGGGTGTGGAATTTTCCCTAGCAGAACTCAAAAAGGTGAAAGCGATCGCCCTGGGAGGAGGTGCGTTACAAATTATCCTCACCATTCTCATCACCGTATTAGTCTGTGGTATCACAGG
Source organism: Cuspidothrix sp. (assembly GCA_046080125.1). Taxonomy (GTDB): domain Bacteria; phylum Cyanobacteriota; class Cyanobacteriia; order Cyanobacteriales; family Nostocaceae; genus Cuspidothrix. Next base: position 2,819 of record JBJTTJ010000193.1, on the reverse strand, counting down.
TTTTTGGGGGACTTTACCCGCTAAAGGTGTATTTTTGGGTTCAATTTTGTCCTTGTCTTCCACCGCCGTGGTTCTTAAATGCCTCATGGAACGCAATGAGACCGAAACACCCCACGGACAGGTAATGCTGGGGATTTTGGTCGTCCAGGACTTGGCACTGGGATTAATGTTAGCTGTATTACCCGCCCTCCATGAACCAGGAGAAGCAATTGGTATCGCAGTAGTTATGGCATTGCTGAAAATCGGTTTATTTGCTGCTGGTGCAGTTGTGGTGGGTATTTGGTTAATTCCCCCTTTATTAAGATTATTAGCCAGCACGGAAAGCAAGGAATTATTTTTATTAGGTGTAGTCACTATCTGTTTAGGAATTGCCCTATTTACAGAATCTTTAGGACTATCCATTGAAATGGGGGCATTTGTTGCCGGTTTAATGATTTCTGAAGTGGAATATGCTGATGAAACTTTGACTATTGTTGAACCATTACGCGATATATTTGCTAGTTTATTTTTCGCTGCTATTGGGATGTTAATTGACCCAGTGTTTCTATGGCAAAATCTGGAATTAATTCTGGGATTGGTAGCTTTAGTTTTTATCGGCAAGTTCTTAATTATCACCACCTTAGTGAAGTTGTTTCGTTACTCTTTAAAAACAGCTTTAATTGTGGGTTTGGGATTATCACAAATTGGGGAATTTTCCTTTGTACTTGCCAGTGAAGGTCAAGCTTTGGGTTTAGTTTCTCGGCACATATATTTACTAATTTTAGGAACTACAGCCGTTACCTTAATGTTAACCCCCTTTATCTTGCGGTTAGTCCCATTTGTATTTGATTTCGCTGAATCTATACCTTGGTTTAGATCATATTTAGCAAATGATCAAGTCCGTGATTTATCAGCAGATTTACCCCAAAAAAATCATATTGTTGTTTGCGGTTATGGACGACTGGGTAAAAATTTGGTAAAGTTATTACAGCAATATCAATTACCTGTGGTAGTAATTGACCAGTCAGAAAGTCGTATTCAACAGTTAAGAGAAGCCGGAATACCTTATGTTTATGGTAATGCTGTCAGTCTTCATGTATTGGAAACTGCGGGGGTAAATCATGCCCAAGGAATGGCTATCGCCCTCCCCGATCCTGCCAGTATTCGGCTATGCTTAAAACGATCTTTGGAATTATGTCCAAAATTAGATACGGTTGTCCGTGCTACCCAAGATAAAAATATTGAAGTCCTTTATCAATTGGGAGCAAAGGAGGTAGTACAACCAGAATTTGAGGCGGGTTTAGAAATGGTAAATCATCTCTTAATTACTGTGGGTTTATTACCAGAAGTGGTACGACAGAAAATTCAGCAAATCCGTCAGGATCATTATTTAGATTTACGTCCTCAAAGTTCACCTGCTGAAGTTTCCCAATACTTACAAAAAGTTACCCGTGATCTCAATCGTCGTTGGTATGATTTACCGGCAGATTCACCTCTAATTGGTATGACTTTAGAAGAAGTAAATATGCGTTATTTAACTGGAGTCAGTTTAATGGCTATTCGTCGCGCAGATGGCGAAGAGGTTGATTATCCTAATAATCAAACTACATTACTTTTAGGCGATCGCTTATTAGTAGTCGGATCAGCCACAGAACTCACTGCTTTAGTCGAGTTTGCTGAGGGTAAAATCACTATTAAGTAGACAATTACAGCAGAATTAATCTCTATTGATTTTTGTAATGCTTGGTTTTTGATTGTTCAGTTTGTACCTTACCGATGTGCAATCTGCTGTATCATTCTTCAGTTGGTAAATCATCTGATAAAATTTCTGTAATATTATAGGGACAAAGAGGAGGAAATAAAGATAAACCTGTTTCTCTTTCTGCACTTAAACTAGCTAGAGGATAAACCTTCTCTATTACTTCCGTTAAATTCCCTTGCAGACTCGGATTTTCTGCTAATAACTTTTCTAAACGGAGTCTTTGTTCTTTAATAGTTAATTGCCAACTACGAGAACGTAAATTAGGCTGAAATTGCCATTTTAGTAAGTGCATAATTAGGATTTCTAATCTACTTTCTAATTGCCTTTTTTCAGAACGTCCCATATCTTCTATTTCTTCAGCAATATTTTGCCAGTCTATTTCCTGTAATTTTCCTGTTCTTAATAAATGTGCTTGTTGTTGTGTCCAAGCATAAAAATCTTGTTCAGGTGTAGTGGGGTTCATAACATTTTTTCAACTCTTACTTTTTAATTTTAGCAAGGTACCTGACTTTCTAAAAAAGCCAAGTATCTCAAATTTATACAGACGCAACCTCAACATTGGCATTTTGTGGAACTAACCCTCTTTCTGTTACCATCTCACCACCCAAAAGTTTCATATAGGCGATCGCCTGTCTCCAAACTGTAATTTGCTCATTATTGTCATCTAAAACACTTATACAATTATGGTCTTGCCAAAATATCCGACCAGTGATTAAATCACCAGTTATTAACCGGAATTCGACTGTGATTTTCTCCTTAATACACCTTTGCACTTGGCGTGTACTAGGTAGTGAGGTGTCAAATTGATTATTTAGCATAGTTAACGGATTGGTAATTGATGATTTGTGATTGCCCATTAAAAAATGACTAATTCCCCAGTTTTTGAATAAAATTAATGAATCTTTGCTAAATTATTTGCACAAAGTCAAATGGTAATCGAATTTACTAAGTATCACGGACTCGGTAATGATTTTATTCTCATTGATAACCGTTCCTCATTGACACCAGTATTAACACCAGAGAAAGCCGTACAGTGGTGTGATCGCCATTTTGGTATCGGTGCAGATGGTGTTATTTT
>JBJTTJ010000192.1:0-9196 GCA_046080125.1 Cuspidothrix sp. | reverse complement strand
TTAGGTTACAAGAAGAGTGTACAAATGCAGTTTTATCAATATTGGGTTCGGCTAAACTCCTTGACCACGGGGTTGGGGGTGCCGCCGTGCTGCGGACTACCATTGCGAGATTCCTCCTGAAATAAGCTTTTTGTCAGTTGTCAGTTGTCAGTGGTCAGTTGTTAGTTGTCAGTTGTTAGTTGTCAGTTGTTAGTTTTTACTTCTTCTCTTTCACCTGTCACCTGTTCCCTGTTCCCTGTTCCCTGTTCCCTCTGTTCTGACTATCTATACTGGTCTTTTTTGCTGTAAATTACACGATCTTCAACGTAAATGGTGTCTATAATTGCCACTACTGCTGCGTCTAAGGGTCGTTGTTCATTACCTGATAATTGCCGAGCAGCACTGCCACGACTGACAAGTACCCACTCATCCACTCCTGCCCCTACACTGTTATCGGCGGCTACCTCGTATACTGGCAGGAGATTGCCATTTTCATCTATTAATTGCAACATTAGTAGCTTCACACCCCGCAGACTGGGATCTTTTTGGGTGCTAGTTACTGTGCCACGAACTCTGGCAATTTGCATGATTAATTATGGTCTTCTACCGAAAGAGCGAATTGCATTGACATCTTCCCGGAATTGGTTAACATCTTCGGTATAACGAATGGGGAGAACATATTCCAAGTTTTCGTGAGGGCGAGCAATGATGTGAGTAGATAGCACTTGCCCACCGTTAACGCGCTTAACTGATTCTACCCCAGCACCTACGGAAGCTTGCACTTCGGAAACGTCACCACGGACAATAACTGTTACTCGACCACTACCGATTTTTTCATAGCCTACCAAAGTTACACGGGCGGCTTTTACCATAGCATCAGCAGCTTCTACTACTGCGGGAAAGCCTAAGGTTTCTACCATTCCTACTGCAATTGACATTTTTTTGTCCTTAAATTAAATTTTTGACTTGTACCAGATTTGCACTCAAGCAAGCAGCCCCGTTAATGTTTTTCGTTTAAACAGTAATTAGACTAGGTGCGGAACTGTTCTACTGCTTCTGTATAACGAATGGGCAGAACGTATTCTAAGTTTTCATGGGGACGAGCAATGATGTGAGTAGATACTACTTCACCGCCGTTAACCCTTCTAACTGCTTCAATGCCAGCCGCCACTGAGGCTTGTACCTCAGAAACATCTCCCCTCACAATAACTGTAACGCGAGCGCTACCAATTTTTTCATAACCTACTAAAGTCACACGGGCGGCTTTTACCATGGCATCAGCAGCTTCTACTACTGCGGGAAAGCCTTTAGTTTCAATCATTCCAACTGCAATTGGCATCGCAGAACTCCTAAAAAATTTAATCGCTTCAGAACTATGGAAATTTTGGACGGGGATGCTCATCCTGAGCTAAAAAATAGTTCCATATTCAAGCTTATGAAACCTTGGCATCCCTGGCAACATAAATTACTATAATAGTTTGTAATAAAATAGTTTAAGAAAACTTAACAAAACTTCATACGGTCTTTTGTGACATTCAAATTCACTGATCCCTAGAGTGACAACTTATGCTTTATAATTTCCTTATCACATTTAGAACAACTATAGTTCATAGTCGAGGCTAATTCTTTAATGATGAAGATCGGTAGGGGTTAGATATATTATGGACTAGCCCATAGCTCTGGAGATATAACAAGCTCCAAAGTATATTGCTGTGTTTGTTTTACCATTTGTTTATCTCCTAAACATTTTGGTGTCTGCCATATCTTTTTCACAGTTGGCCATGGTCATAACTACTCAGCAACAATGACGAAATTTTACTTGAGTAGTTAAAACCACAACTTTAAAAAACCAGAAAGATAAAAAATCCCGTGCAAAAATTAGCAGAATATCTAAAATGTGAAATTATATTAATTGCCCAACAATAGACTAACATCAAGTAAATATGCCTAAGCATATTTAGCTCAAAAAATTAAGAAAAGATAGATTTTCTCAAAAATATTGTTTTTTGAGCAAATGATTATTTAAAGGCTGTTTAAGAGAATCGAAACTATGTTGTCAAGGAAAGTTTAAATGAATGAGTTTTTGTTTTTAACAAGTTGGTTCGTACCTATTTATAGCTTACTAGGGGCAATTTTAACTTTGCCGTGGGGTTTAGGAATTATCCAACGTACAGGGCCAAGACCTGCGGCCTACCTCAACTTGTTAACTACCATTTTAGGTTTTGTCCATAGTGTATTAGTATTTAAAGATATCTGGAATCGAGAGCCAGAAAATTTAGTTATTACTTGGTTTCAAGCAGCAGATTTCCAATTATCTTTTGCATTAGAAATTTCCGTAGTCAGTGTTGGGGCAATAGTTTTAATTACTGGATTAAGTCTATTGGCGCAAATTTATGCACTAGGCTACATGGAAAAAGATTGGTCTTTAGCCCGGTTTTTTGGCTTAGTGGGATTTTTTGAAGCGGCGCTGAGTGGGCTGGCAATTAGTGATTCATTATTCCTCAGCTATGCCTTACTGGAAGTCCTGACACTTTCTACCTATTTGCTGGTGGGATTTTGGTATGCTCAACCATTGGTAGTGACAGCAGCGCGGGATGCCTTTTTAACCAAACGAGTAGGTGATTTGTTGCTACTAATGGCAGTTGTTGCTCTTTCCAACTTAGCAGGAAGTTTAAACTTTTCTGACTTGTATGAGTGGGCGCAAACTGCTGAATTGAAGCCAGTTACATCAACATTACTCTGTTTAGGTTTAATTGCAGGTCCTGCGGGTAAGTGTGCCCAATTTCCCCTACATTTGTGGTTAGATGAGGCAATGGAGGGTCCTAACCCAGCATCAGTGATGCGAAACTCTCTAGTGGTGGCTGGGGGTGCTTATGTGCTTTACAAAATCCAACCATTATTATCATTGTCTCCTATTGCTTTAAATACATTAGTGGTGATGGGGATAATGACGGCGGTGGGGGCAACATTGGTATCTCTGGCGCAAATTGATATTAAACGAGCGCTTTCCCATTCTACCAGTGCTTATATGGGATTGGTATTTTTGGCAGTGGGATTAGAACAAGGTGGGGTAGCATTAATGTTGCTTCTGAGTCATGCCATAGCTAAAGCCCTATTATTTATGAGTTCTGGTTCAGTTATCTACACGACCCAAACCCAGGATTTAACAGAAATGGGGGGTTTGTGGTCGAGAATGCCCGCAACGACTACAGCTTTTATCGTTGGTGCGGCGGGGATGGTAACGCTTTTACCTTTGGGCAGTTTTTGGGCGATGTTGGCCTGGGCTGACGGCTTAGTGAAAATTAGTCCCTGGGTAATTGTGGTGTTAATTTTGGTGAATGGTCTGACGGCTTTAAATTTAACGAGAGTATTTCGATTAATTTTCTGGGGAGAACCCCAACCCAAAACCCGCCGCGCTCCGGAAGTAGCTTGGACTATGGCATTACCGATGGTGATTTTAACCATACTCAACTTAATGTTACCATTAATGCTACAGCAATGGTACTTATTACCTACTTGGGAAGGTCTAGACGGGTATATAGTTGGATATTTAGTAGCTTCTACCATTGGTGGGGTAAGTATTGGTAGCACAATTTATCTCCACAAAGCTTGGTCAAGATCGAGAATTTTGGTATGGAGAGTTATACAAGATTTATTAGGCTATGATTTTTACATAGACCGGATTTATCGCTTGACGATTGTAAGTGCTGTGGCGCTGTTATCGAGGATATCCGCGTGGAGCGATCGCTTTTTAGTAGATGGTCTGGTAAACTTAGTCGGCTTTGCGGCAATTTTTAGCGGGCAAAGTCTAAAATACAGTATTTCTGGCCAATCCCAAGGCTATATGTTAACAATCCTAGTTGTTATTAGTGTTCTGGGTTTCCTCATCAGTTTGTCATTGGGGTTATTCGATAAATTGCTTTTTTAGGAAAGTCAACCGTCAACCGTCAACCGTCACCTCTCCACTATGCTCAGTACCTTGATTTTACTGCCGTTAATTGGTGCGGCCTTTATTGGTTTCTATCCTGCTGGTATTACTGCTAAAATGGCTCGGCTAGTAGCCTTAATCCTGAGCGTGATTATTTTTGGATGGAGTATTTTCCTGTCCATTCACTTTAATGCGGGGGAAACTGCTCAACAGTTTGCTGAATCTCTACCTTGGGTAGATGCTATTGGGTTAAACTACAATTTGGGTGTAGATGGTTTATCCCTACCCTTGATCATTCTCAATGGATTATTAACTTGCATTGCCATTTATAGCAGTGATGAATCCCAACAGCGCCCGCGATTTTACTACTCCTTAATTTTGCTATTAAGTGCAGGGGTAACAGGAGCATTTTTAGCACAGGATTTATTATTGTTCTTCCTGTTTTATGAGTTGGAATTAATTCCCCTGTATTTGCTAATTGCCATTTGGGGCGGGTCAAAACGGGGTTATGCGGCCACGAAATTTCTCATTTATACAGCTTTTTCAGGTATCGTGATTTTAGCCAGTTTCTTGGGCATGGTTTGGTTAAGTGGTTCTCCCAGTTTTGGACTAGCAACCTTGAATCTTGATAGTTTATCTTTAGGTACTCAACTGTTACTACTGGGAGGAATTTTAGTAGGTTTTGGGGTGAAAATTCCCCTAGTCCCTTTCCATACTTGGCTACCAGATGCCCACGTTGAAGCGTCTACACCCATATCTGTTTTGTTAGCTGGGGTATTATTGAAATTGGGAACTTATGGCTTACTGCGATTTGGTATGGATTTGTTACCAGATGCTTGGGCTTACTTAGCACCTTGGTTAGCCACCTGGGCAGTAGTTAGCGTTTTGTTTGGGGCCTCTTGTGCGATCGCTCAAACAGATATGAAAAAAATGGTAGCCTATAGTTCTATCGGACACATGGGTTATGTCCTGTTAGCAGCAGCAGCATCCACACCCCTGAGCGTCTTGGGTGCAGTCATGCAAATGATTAGTCACGGATTAATCTCTGCCATGTTATTCCTATTAGTGGGAGTTGTGTATAAAAAAGCTGGTAGCCGAGATTTAGAGGTGCTTCGCGGTTTACTCAACCCAGAACGAGGTTTACCAGTTATCGGTAGCTTAATGATTGTGGGAGTGATGGCCAGTGCAGGTATACCGGGAATGGTGGGCTTTATTTCCGAATTTATCCTGTTTCGGGGCAGTTTTGCAGTTTTCCCAGTCCAAACATTATTAGCAATGTTAGGGACGGGTTTAACTGCGGTTTACTTCTTAATTCTGGTTAATCGTGCCTTTTTCGGCCGTCTATCAGCAGCAGTTACTAGCTTACCTCGTGTCTATTGGAGCGATCGCCTACCTGCCATCATTTTAGCCACAATTATCGTCATTTTCGGTATTCAACCTAATTGGTTAGTACATTATACGGAAGCCACAATTACCACTATGGTAAAAAACCAAAACTTAGTCGCTAAAGCATCTGTAGATCAAGCCAAAATCAAACTTTAAATGATGGATATTGGAGACTGGGAAAACTGACCTTATATCTTAATCCCAATCTCTAATTATCAATGAAAGTATATATAGGAACAACAAGTCTTTGATATGATATAATTAGGAAGGTTAATAAATTTAAAAGAAAGTGAGGAAGAATAAAAATTACAAAAATTAGTTCAATTAGTTACAAAAATACGTAATTATCTTTCTTTACCTGATGATTGGGATGGTTATGAAGGAATTGCACCTGAATCAAAAACAATTGAAGAAACTATTTCTGTAGTTAAACGTTTGCATGATTATCACATATCATTACCTAAACCAATGATAAGTGGTGCGGGAATAGTTGGTTTATTTTGGGAAAAAGACAGCATCTATATTGAGATATGTTTTGAAGGTGATGGAACATTTTGGTACTATGGTAAAGACGGTAATTTAGAAATTGGAGAAGAATCTGTGTCTCTTAAAAAAGAAACTGAATTTCCAAGAAATTTAATTAATTTAATCGCCAAAATTTAATTTTCTATGAGTTGTTCAGATATTTATACTGTTACATCTAATAGATGTAAGTTTGCCCAACAAAACGACCCTCAATGTAACTGTGAAACTGTATCAGTTAGTCAATTTTCTCCAGGCATTATAGACAATGTCGTTTAGACGGCAGTAAAATGCGTTTAAAATTAAGGGAAATTTTTTCAGAAAACCCTATACAATTGGATATTTTATTTACTAATTAACTTCTATTTAGTTTAAACTAAATTATCACCTGCCCAGCAACTCCTTCTTATACTTTCTAGAGACAAACTGATGATAACAAGCGAACCAAACCCTCCTTATAAACTCCTAGCTGAATTTGTAGAACGCTTACAAACTGGCGAAGCATTACTGAAAGATAACCCTGAAAACGTTTTAGAAGTTGTCGGCATTCTTAAAAGCTATGGAGTGGTTTTAGATGCCTACTCTAAAAATCTCATTTACATTGCCGAAGATCAATTTCTAATATTTTTTCCCTTCTTTAAATATTTTGATGGTGATGTTTCTTTTCCTAAATTAATCCGTCATTGGTGGCATGATCGGATTAATTTTGAATATGCTGAATATTGCATGAAAACCATGATGTGGCATGGTGGTGGCGGTTTAGACACATACTTAGATACTCAAGAATTTGCAGATAGAGCTAAAGCCATTATTGCTGCTAAACTTAAATATAATCCCATCATCTTGGGACTAAATCAACTATTTCCTGAATTCCTAATTGAACAATTACGACTTTCGGCTTATTACAGTGGTTTAGGTCAATTTTGGCGGGTCATGGCTGATATATTTCTGAACTTATCAGATCGCTATGACCGAAGTGAAATTAAATCTATTCCCCAAGTTGTTGAACATATTAAACAGGGTTTGGTTGCAGATGCAATGAAACCAATTACATACAGTGTAAAAATTGGCAAAAAAGTTTATGATCTGATTCCCAAATCAGTGGGTTTAACCTTCCTGGCAGATACAGCAATTCCCTATGTAGAAGCTGTATTTTTTAGAGGAACACCATTTTTAGGAACAGTTTCCTTAAACGCCCAAGCATATCAAGTTCCTCCGGATCAATCTCGATTCCAATATGGTGCGTTATATGCAGATCCTTTACCTATTGGTGGTGCTGGTATTCCACCCACATTGCTAATGCAGGATATGCGTCATTATCTACCAGAATACTTACATGAAATTTATCGTCGTAGTCGTCGAGGTGAGGACGATTTGCGGGTACAGATTTGTATGAGTTTTCAAAAATCTATGTTTTGTGTAACTACGGCGGCAATTTTAGGACTTTTACCTTATCCTCTAGATACTCAAGATCCATCTGAGAAAATAGCCAATCAAATCTATTTAGAAAAGTGGGTGTCAAGACTAGGAAATTCTCGATTATTAGAGGCCAATGTTGATTATCAATAATGAAATTACTATTCGGTCTCTGGAAGATCATATACATGATTATCAGTTAATGGTAAAATGGAGTAGTGATGAAAAAGTATTACAATTTTATGGTGGTAGAGATCATCCTTATGATTTAGAAAAAGTCATAGAAACCTATCAACCCAGAATCAAAGGACAAGAAGCATTAATTCCCTGTATTTTCGCTTATCAAAAATCTGACTGGGATTTAGCACCTGAAAAATTATGACCCAACCAACTACAAAAATTTGTATACTAGGTGGTGGCTTTGGTGGACTTTACACCGCCCTGCGTTTAAGCCAATTACCTTGGGAAGCTACACCTAAACCAGAAATTATTTTAGTAGATCAGAGCGATCGCTTTGTCTTTTCTCCCCTACTTTACGAACTCCTGACCAGAGAACTCCAAACCTGGGAGATAGCGCCACCTTACTCAGAACTACTCCAAGGAACAAGTATCCAATTTTACCAAGCTACCGTTTCCGCAATAGATATTAACAAACAAAAAGTCCAATTAGCAGATAAATCGGAACTAAATTATGATCGTTTAGTATTAGCATTAGGTGGAGAGACACAGGTAGACTTAGTTCCTGGTGATGCTACCCACGCCTACCATTTTCGTACTATTACTGATGCTTACCGACTGGAAGAACGGCTGCGATTTCTAGAAGCAGCAAACTCAGAAAAAATCCGTGTTGCCATAGTTGGTGCGGGTTACAGTGGAGTAGAATTAGCCTGTAAACTAGCAGATAGAATTGGCGAAAAAGGGCGTTTCCGCCTCATTGAAATTAGTGATCAAATTTTACGCACTTCCCCAAAATTCAACCGTGAAGCTGCCAAAAAGGCCTTAGATAGCAAAGGCGTATTTATTGATTTAGAAACCAAAGTAGCCGCAATTGGGCAAGATAGTATCTCCCTAGAGTATAAAAATCAAGTAGACACCATTCCCGTAGATTTAGTCATTTGGACAGTGGGAACAAAAATTTCCCCACTAGTAAAAACCTTGCCCCTCAAGCAAAATCAGCGCGGACAAATCACGACCACAGCTGAATTACAAGCTATAGAACACCCGGATATCTTTGCTTTAGGTGATTTAGCAGACTTCCTAGACCCAGAGGGAAAACAGCTACCCGCCACGGCACAAGTCGCGTTTCAACAAGCTGACTGTACTGCATGGAATATCTGGGCTTCTCTTACCCATCGTCCCCTACTTCCTTTCCGTTATCAACCATTAGGAGAAATGATGGCTTTGGGAATAGATAACGCCACTTTGACCGGTTTAGGCGTGCAATTAGAAGGTTCTTTTGCATACTTAGCCCGTCGTTTGACCTATCTGTATCGTTTACCTACCCTAAATCATCAACTGAAAGTTGCCTTTAATTGGTTAGTTAGCCCAATTATAGAAGCCATTTCTAAATAATTTCCACCCTCTAGGCAGGGCGTTTTCATTTTCTGAGGTAAAAAAGAAAAGAAAAGTGATCTTTCTTTGATAAAATCAAAAAGAGATCACTATAGCAATAGCAGTAAGAGATTTTTTGCTGTCCAAAATAACTATATATAGCTAATCATAAAAGAAAATATTTACTTAATAGATGATGAACAAAAAAAGAGCAAATAATAGTAAAAGTTTTGCTCTTTCTTCTGCTAGAATTTAGAAAATGAAAACCCCCTGCTTAGAAAGGGGGGAAATTAATCAAAGTCCCCCTTTTTAAGGGGGATTTAGGGGGATCTAGAAGGCTTATAGTTATAACTAGCAACTTGGGTTATTACCACTCTCAAACTTTTTCTGGTAAGCTGGTGTCACCTCTAAAAT
>JBJTTJ010000191.1:0-6309 GCA_046080125.1 Cuspidothrix sp. | reverse complement strand
ATCAATAAAATTTATAGCTATTGTGTAGTGCTTTTAGTCCATTTAATTAAACAACAGGCCGAAAAAAGGACAACTCATTCTTGGGATGTTTCCATTCGCAATGCTATTGACGCAATTGATCGGATCAACAAACGCAGAAAGTCTGGAGGATATTACATGAACAAAAAAGAAATAGAAGAAATTTTACCAGGAGCTTATAATCGAGCTTTAGATAATGCTTCTTTAGAAGCTTTTGGCGGAATTTATGATGAATTAACTTTAAAAAATATGGTAGATCAAGAATTAATTCTCGAACAGGCATTAAATTTTATCTTTAATTAAATAAAGCGCGAACTTAGTTAATGAAAAAAATTATTTTGCGAATAAATTATGCTATTTACACAAATTGCTATTCAAAAAATCGTTTAATGGTGAGTCATGAAAATCGAAAGTATCCATCTAAAAAATTTTAAAGCTTTCCAAAATGTGGAAATTAGAAAAATTCCCAAAATGTGCGTTTTTGTCGGTGCAAATGGTACTGGTAAAACCACACTTTTTAATATGTTCAGTTTTCTCAAAGATGCTTTAAGCGATAATGTTCATGTTGCTCTCACGAAATTAGGAGGAGGTCGAGGATTTAGCAGCAGTAGAAAAAGCTTATAGGAATAATCTGGGTAGGTGCTGGGATTTGTGAGAAACCGCAATTCCATCCTCAGCCATATTTTCCGCAATTATCTGGCTAATTAAGGCAATATCAAGCAATATCCTGGGTAAAAATTAGATAGTTGTTCTACAATAACCTGAATAAAGATAGTATTATTAAGGATTGTTTCACGTTGCTACCTTCCCTTAGCCTATCAATATGTCAGAAAAATTTATACCCTCCCTGAGTGATTCCCTTCCCCATCCGCAACCAGCACAAAATATTATTCGCGTTCGCGGTGCTAGGCAGCATAATCTCAAAAATGTGGATTTGGATCTGCCCCGTGACCAATTAATTGTCTTTACTGGGGTTTCTGGTTCAGGTAAGTCTTCCTTGGCTTTTGATACGATTTTCGCCGAAGGTCAGCGCCGTTATGTGGAATCTTTAAGCGCCTATGCCCGGCAGTTTTTAGGTCAGCTAGATAAACCCGATGTGGAAGCTATTGAAGGTTTAAGTCCGGCGATTTCTATTGATCAAAAGTCTACCTCCCATAATCCCCGTTCTACCGTAGGAACGGTAACGGAAATTTATGATTATTTGCGGTTGTTGTACGGTCGTGCCGGTGAACCCCATTGTCCTCACTGCGATCGCTGTATTTCTCCCCAAACCATTGACCAAATGTGCGATCGCATTATGGAACTTCCTGATCGCACCCGCTTCCAAATTCTCGCTCCCGTGGTGCGCGGTAAGAAAGGGACACATCGCAAACTGCTATCGAGTTTATCAGCGCAAGGTTTCGTGAGGATCAGGGTAAATGGAGAGGTTTTTGAACTGTCTGATTCCATCGAGTTAGATAAAAATAATACACATAATGTAGAATTGGTTATTGACAGACTTGTTAAAAAAGACGGTATCCAAGAGCGTTTAGTAGATTCTCTCACAACTTGCCTCAAGCAATCTCACGGAATTGCCATGATTGAGGTATTAAATGATACTTTGGATAAAGTAGCGCTGGAGCGACCTGATAGTAAGTATATAACAACTCCAGGAAAAGATCAAGATATTTCTGAGGCCGAAATACATCCAGAAATGGTATTTTCTGAAAATTTTGCTTGTCCAGAACATGGTGCAATAATGGAAGAATTATCACCGCGTTTATTTTCTTTTAACTCACCCTATGGTGCTTGTTCTCACTGTCATGGAATTGGCACATTGAGAAGATTTTCACCAGAGTTACTCATACCGAACGAAAATGCGCCCATGTATGCAGCGATCGCACCTTGGTCAGAAAAGGAAAATTCTTATTATTTAGAATTATTATATACAGTCGGTTTAAATTATGGTTTTGAACTTCAAACCCAGTGGGTGAATTTAACACCAGAACAACAACACATAATTTTACATGGGGAAGAAAAAAGCACAGTGGAAAAAAAACCAACATTTAAAGGAGTAATTCCCATTTTGCAAAGACAGTATGAAGGAGGAACAGAATTAGTTAAACAGAAATTAGAAGAATATTTAATAGATCAACCCTGTGAAGTTTGCGAAGGCAAAAGATTAAAACCCGAAGCCTTAGCCGTAAAATTAGGACAATATGGAATTTTAGATTTAACTAGCGTTGCTATTCGGGAATGTCGAACTAGAATCGAACAATTAAAATTAACTTCTAGACAAGCACAAATAGGAGAATTAGTTCTCAAAGAAATTAAAGCCAGACTGCAATTTTTACTAGATGTAGGCTTAGATTATCTCACCTTAGATCGTCCTGCCATGACATTATCAGGTGGAGAAGCCCAACGCATTAGATTAGCCACACAAATCGGTTCAGGACTAACAGGAGTTCTTTATGTTTTAGATGAACCAAGTATAGGTTTACATCAAAGAGATAACGGCAGATTATTAACCACATTAACCAAATTACGGGACCTAGGAAATACATTAATCGTAGTAGAACACGACGAAGAAACCATTCGCTCTGCCAACCATATAGTAGATATTGGTCCAGGTGCAGGAATACATGGGGGAAAAATTATTGCCCAAGGCAGTTTAGAAGACTTATTAAATGCACAAGAGTCATTAACAGGCGCATATCTATCAGGAAAAAGAGTCATTCATACCCCAGCCAAAAGAAGAGAAGGAAACGGTAGAACTTTAACTATTAAAAACGCCCATCGCAACAACTTAAAAAATATAGATGTGGAAATTCCTTTAGGTAAACTCGTTTCTGTAACGGGAGTTTCTGGGTCAGGAAAATCAACTTTAATCAATGAATTACTTTATCCATCTTTACAACATCATCTTTTAAAGAAAACACCTTTACCAAAAGAAATTGCAGAAATTAAAGGTTTAAATTCTGTAGATAAAGCCATTGTGATCGATCAATCTCCCATTGGTAGAACACCCCGATCTAATCCTGCCACCTACACCGGAGTTTTTGATATTATTCGGGATATATTTTCCCAAACCATAGAAGCCAAAACCAGAGGTTATAAACCCGGACAATTTTCCTTTAATGTCAAAGGTGGCAGATGTGAAGCCTGTAGTGGACAGGGTGTAAATGTCATTGAAATGAATTTTTTACCCGATGTTTATGTCCAGTGTGAAGTGTGTAAAGGTGCAAGATATAATCGAGAAACATTACAAGTCAAATACAAAGATCAATCCATTTCTGATGTTTTGAAAATGACAGCAGAAGAAGCCTTAGTATTTTTTGAAAATATCCCCAAGGCAGTTGCTAAATTACAAACTTTAGTAGATGTTGGTTTAGGTTATGTCCAATTAGGACAACCCGCCACAACCTTATCAGGTGGAGAAGCCCAACGGGTAAAATTAGCCACAGAATTATCTCGACGTGCTACAGGAAAGACACTTTATTTAATTGATGAACCAACAACGGGATTATCTTTTTATGATGTGCATAAATTATTAGATGTATTGCAAAGATTAGTAGATAAAGGCAATTCAATTTTAGTTATTGAACATAATTTAGATGTGATTAGATGTTCAGATTGGGTCATAGATTTAGGTCCAGAAGGAGGAGATAAAGGCGGGGAAATAATTGCCGCAGGAACACCAGAAGATGTGGCGAAAAATCCCCGTTCTTATACTGGGGAATATTTGAGGCAGGTGTTGGCACAATATCCGCCAATGGCATAAAAGATGGCCGACTTCTTTAGACATCTCCAGAAAAGAATGTAGAGACGATTTATAGTTAAATCAATAAAGAACAAGATTAATCGAATTTAATCCAGTCGCCTCTGAACCCCATTTCTTGTGAATTTCAAAGTCCCCCAAATTTGGGGGATTTGGGGGGATTTATATCTTACCTACTCGCTTGTTCTGTAAGCTTGGTTAACACATCATTAGAACGTTCAACAAAGGATTTCATACCGTCTGCATCAAAGCCTTTTTGAGACATCAAGGCTAAATCGTAGACGTGCTGACAAATCATTCTTGCTAATTGTCCTGTGGGTGACTCTCCATCACCTTGAATAATACTACCTTGATTCAGACTAGCCAGGTTTTGAATTAAAGGATGGGCCGTATTGACCACTAAAATATGTTCTTCAGGAAATTCCACATTTTGCTGCTGCATCATGGCGTTCATTTCCCGCAGACGACGGAGAATTTCTGGTAATAATACCATTGCTGGTGGTGTTCCTTGGGGGTCGTCTGATTTTAAGGATTCGGTACGGATGGTAACTTTGGGTTTGTTGAGTGCTTTTTCAAATAATTCTTTGATAGTTTCACTCTTGGTTTTATTGGTGGTGGGATCAACAATTTCACCAGATTTATCATCTAACAATGTGTTATCAAGGTCAGAATCTACCCGCGTAAATTTCACATCCTGATATTCTCTTTCTAGGAAGTTAATAAAGTGGGTATCAATGAAGGAGTCCATAAATAGAACTTCTAAACCTTGATTTTTGTGCAGTTCCACATAAGTAGCTTGACTGGCTTCATCTGTGCTGTAAAATACTTTATTTTCCTGGCGTTCTTTGTTGCGTTCTAAATATTCTTTGATGGTGGTGTAAGGTGTGCTGCTGGTGTTTGCTGGGGTGACATCCTCCCAAGCGTCACCTGCTGAAGATTGGACTTCTACTGCTGGTGTTTCTGTGCTTTGGATGTTTAATTTGGCGGTACTGCGGAATATGAGAATGTCTTCAACTTGTTTTTTAAATTTCTCGTCATTGAGAACGCCAAATTTAACGAAAGTGCCTAAATCTTTCCAAGCACTAATGTATTGTTCCCGGTTATCCCGGTATAGTTCTTTGAGTCTATCACCGACTTTTTTAGCTATATAATCACCGATTTTTTTAACAGTGCGATCGCCTTGTAACGCACTACGAGAAACATTCAAAGGAATATCTGTACTATCAATTACCCCCCGCATGGGCATTAAAAACTGAGGGATAATTTCATCACAGTTATCACTGACAAACACCTGATTACAAAATAACTTTGTTTGTCCTTTGGTGACATCTACATCAGGACGCATTTTCGGGAAATAAAGAATACCATTAATGATAAATGGATAATCTGTATTTAGATGTACCCATAACAAAGGTTCTTCTTGAAAAGGATACAGATAGCGGTAAAATTCTAAATAATCTTCCTTGCTTAAATTGTGAGAAGATTCTCGCCAGGGTGCTTTTTGTTTATTCAACACTTCCCCATCTAATTTGATGGGAACAGGCATAAAATCACAGTAGGTTTTAACTAAATTCTCAATTCTCGCAGCTTCTAAATATTCTTCCTCATCTGGCATTAATGTGAGGATAATAGTAGTACCGCGAGTAGTACGAGAAGACTCATTTAAGGTAAATGCCGGTGAACCATCACAACTCCAGTGAACTGCTTGAGAACCTTCCTTGTAGGAAAGAGTATCAATCTCTACTTTTGTCGCCACCATGAAGGAAGAATAGAAACCTAAACCAAAATGGCCAATAATTGGTTGGTCTGCTTTCCCTTCATATTTGTGAATAAATTCTTCCGCACTAGAGAAAGCAACCTGGTTAATATATTTCTTCACTTCCTCTGCTGTCATCCCAATGCCATTATCAGTAATTGAGAGGGTTTTATTGTCCTTATCAATACTAATTAAAATTTCTGGTTCGCCAACTTCACCATTGTATTCACCAGCACGGGAGACCATATTTAACTTTTGGATCGCGTCTACACCATTGGAAACCAGTTCCCGCAAGAAGATTTGATGATCTGAGTAGAGAGACTTCTTGATAATCGGGAAAATATTCTCGGTATGAATACTGATAGTACCTTGTTCTAGCATAGTTATCCGTCGGTTTTACTTGCTTGCAGATAATTAATGAAAATCTATTTTCTGTGATATATGTGTTTTATGAGGTAAGGAATACCTGTAAATCATGATTCGGATTACACTACCATAATACCAAGTTGCGTACTCCAGACTCGTAAACATTAAATAAAATTACAACATACAACTATGTAATATAATGGATGGCTGTATGAACAAGAAATATTAACAGTGATTTAATGTATAAAATAATAACAATAGATCGGACTATGCTGTTGATTTAGGTAGATAAAACTGATATAATTGTCCTGCCATGATATAAGATAAAAACTATAAAATATTAGGATGATGAAAAATGGCAGGCCGCATTCAAGCATTTCAAACAGCATTTCGCAATTTACAATTACAACCT
>JBJTTJ010000190.1:0-13492 GCA_046080125.1 Cuspidothrix sp. | reverse complement strand
CCTCTCTCAATATCAACATTAAAATCTGTACCAGAAAATAAACTAATTTGATAATTAGCTTTACGTCTAACTTCTAATAAAATTGGCGTAATAATCATTTCTGAACGTGCTTTTTCCGTATTTATTGCTAACGCGAGTTCTGTAGTTTCTTCTAAAGTGTTAGTCAACTTTTCGCTGATTTCTATAGGTTCTACAGTAGCAAATAAATCAGCTTCTTCATTAATTGTAATATGAAAATTATTCCTAAACTTAGTTAAGCTAAAATCACTATAAGCCATTGGTCTTACCTAATTATTTTCACTATTGTTATCTAAAATTTAAAACTTCTTTAATTATAGTAGTATACTTTTCATAGAGTGCGGGGTGCGGGGTTATCTTCTTCGTTATCTTCTTCATACTCCCCACTCTCTAACTCTGTATTCCGCACTCCTTAAGATACTCTATGGAAAATTAAGCTTTATACAGATAATTTGGCAATTTAAGATTTACCACGTACCTTATGAATACAAACTCATCAAATTCCCTATTATCAGTTCCCTCTGGTGCATTGAGAATTTCTGAACTGACACCAGACCCTAAGAACGAAAACAATATCATGCTGCTATCTGTAGTAATTCCTACCTATAAAGAGCGTGACAATATCGAAAATGTAGTTAATATCTTGAGTGGGTTATTGGATAAGACTATTCCTGGTAATTATGAACTAATTATAGTAGATGATGATAGCCCTGATTTAACTTGGCAAGTGGCACAATCCCTGATTCCAGATTATCCCCAATTACGGGTCATGCGTCGTCAAGATGAACGGGGATTATCTTCGGCGGTAATTCGTGGCTGGCAAGCGGCTACAGGACGGGTATTAGGGGTTATTGATGGAGATTTGCAGCATCCTCCAGAGGTATTAATACAACTGTTACAGAAGATAGAAGCAGGGGCGGATTTGGCTTTAGCTAGTCGTCACGTAGAAGGTGGTGGTGTCAGTAGTTGGAGTGTAATTAGACGCTTTTTATCTCGTGGAGCGCAGGTATTGGGATTAGTAATTTTACCAGGAGTATTAAGTAGAGTTACTGATCCAATGAGTGGTTATTTCATGGTAAGAAGAAGTGCGATCGCTGGAGCAAGAATGCACCCAGTAGGGTATAAAATCCTCTTAGAAGTCATTGGCCGGGGACAGGTGAGAGAAATCGCCGAAATAGGTTATGTATTCCGCGAACGCACAGAGGGAGAAAGTAAGGTAACGTGGAAACAATATCTAGAGTATATTCAGCACCTAATTAGGTTACGAGTATCTACTGGTAGACTGGGCAAAATACCCAGGAAAATTAACTTCCCCATTGGTCGTTTTCTCCGTTTTGGTGCGGTAGGATTTAGTGGTGTATTTGTGGATTTAACAGTATTTCATCTCATACGGACTGTGATTAATTTGGGTTTGACTCGCAGCACAATTATTTCTGCTGAAGTAGCAATTTTGAATAATTTTCTCTGGAATGATTTATGGACTTTTGGTGATATTTCTCGTCAGCAAACAGGAAATCGTCAGCGGTTCAAAAGATTCTTGAAATTCAATATGGTCTGTTTAGCTGGGATAATTATCCAAACATTAGTAGTCAATTTCCTTTTCAACGGTCTGGGTATAAACCAGTATTTAGCCAAATTAATAGCGATCGCAATAGCCACAATTTGGAATTTCTGGGTTAACCTACAACTAAGCTGGCGAGTAACTCAAGTTAAATAATCACAGATAATAGTGTTAGTCTACCACCAACGCATTTCTAAATAATCTCGCTGTGGTTGATTTAATTCTTCTTCTGTTAACCATTGGACAGATTTATAAGTACCAAATATATGATCCCACCAATCTACGCCTAAACCAAAATTATGATGCCATTGATTGTATTTGTGGTGAACATAATGAACAGGCATTTTCATCCAAAAACATTTTGTTGCGTTTTCATGTTGTAATTGATGGGCATAAGCAGAAAGAGCTGCGTAAATAATACTACCTAAAAACCAACCAATACCCACAGGCCAAGAGATAAAAAACATCACACACATGAAAATAATACTGCCTTGAACATAGTCTTTAAATTCCCAAATTACCCCTTGTCCTTCATTGCGACGATGATGATCACGATGACGTTTACCAATTCTGGGGGAATAGTGCATTAAACGATGTAGCCAGTATTCTACCAAACTAGCAAAAACAAAAGCCAGGATAAAAGATCCTATACTGATAATAATGTTTTGTAAATTCATGAGCAATTTTACTACCTGATATCTTCAATTTTACCCAAGATTATTTTATTATAAAAAAACCACAAATTTGCATACAGCAGAATTCAGAAGTCAGGAGTCAGGAGTAAAACTAGTACCACAAGGCGGAAGTTAAAAGTCAAAGATAATATGGCGTAAGCTTTTTAGTGATTGAGAATACCCTATTCCTTGAATCCTTAAAGTTAAAGAATTTGGTTCTTCAGTACCTAATATGCAAAATCAATCTCAAAAAACCGCGGAAGGGTTAATGTACTTATGAAACAAACTACACATATTGGATATTATCACAAAAACTGCCTCTTTACCCACCACAAGATCCCGGACTTCTTTGAGAAGTCCGGGATCTGAACACCCTTCCTCTTTGAGACCGGTAATTTAGCATAACAAGTACGGTAAAACCAAGAATTTTTACCAGGTAAAAAAGTAAAATGCAATTAACCCCAACATTAACCAGCCAAAAAGTCCAAAATCGCGTCAGAAAAATTGGTATCAATCCTAATTACTGGTATCCCGTGGGTTGGACAAAAGACATAAAACCCAATCAAGTTAAACAGGTAATAGTTTGGCAACAAGAAATTGTTATTTATAGAGATATACAAGGACAACTCCATGCTTTAGAAGATGCTTGTCTCCATAAAGGAGTTAATTTACACAAGGGAGAAGTTAGAGGGAATAATTTAGTTTGTCCTTATCATGGTTGGGAATTTAATCACAGTGGTGAATGTGTGAAAATTCCCTATTTACCAGCAGAACAGAAACTTCCCTGTGCCAAAGCTCGTTCCTATCCTGTTCAAGAAAAATATCATATTATTTGGGTTTTCCCAGGTGATATTAATTTAGCAGTAATTACCCCGTTACCTGAAATTCCTGAATACGAGAATCCAGATTGGTTAGTTGTACAAATACCTGCCCATTTTCAGGCACATTTTTCTATTTGTAATGAAAATACCATGGATGTATTTCATGGATTTTTACATCGAGAGTTACAAGGGTGGTTTGATCCTGTTTTACTGAACTTATCTCAAGACAATAATTCAGTAAATGCGGAATATCGGGTATCTTATCAAGGTTGGTTAACAAAATTTCTTGGTTTAAGTCATCAAAGTAATACCGTAACCACGAAAACCATTAGTATTGAATATCAATATCCCCACTATCATACCACTTTAGAGGGTGTTTCATCCCTATATTTAATGCGTTTACCTGTCAGTCCTACCGAAACACGCTCATTTTCTCTATTATTTCTAAAAATTCGCTTACCAAAATGGTTAGTTAAATCTCTGCGTGAACAAATAGCAGCAATTATTTGGCAGTTCTTATTTAAGAGATTTTTGGATCAGGATGTAGAAATGGTTGAAAGTGAACAACGTAACTATTTAACCAACCCTCAACGCCATTACGTAGAAATTAATCCAGCTATTATTGCCCTACAGAGGTTGAATATTAGTCAATATGAGAAATTTGTGCAACAATCTCAAGAATAATTAAATAATGAAAAATGATACTAAACTCCAGCATTGGATGAGAAGGAGAAAACGTGGAAGTTGTTCAAGAATATATGCAAGCACTCTATGAGAGTGGACTTTATCCAGAAAAATTTATCTGTCATTACAAACAGGGAAATTTGGTGGATGTGGAAGATCCGATGACAGGTAAGCGACATAAGCTTCTCACCTTCTGTACCAATGATGTTTTAGGATTAGTCCAATCACAAGCCGTTAAACAGGCTGCCGTTGATGCAATTTGGCAATATGGGACTTCTAATAGTTCTTGTTCTGTATTAAGTGGCCGGATTGATCTCCATCGTCAACTAGAACGGGAAATATCGGAATTTAAGCATTTACCATATACTCATTTATTTGTTAATGCTTGGATGGCAATGCAAGCCTTGATGGATGGTTTTTGTCATTTAGCCATTAATATTCCCGGTTTTAGCAATACCAGAGAAACCCTGATTCTGACGGATATTCTTAACCACGGTTGTATAGTCTCTGCGGTAGTGAATGCTGACAACCGTTCCGGTAAGGTGTTTAGCCATAGTCCTGATGTCCGGGTGAAGCCCTATCGTCACTGTGATATGGGCGACTTAGAGCGAAAATTGCGCCGTTATGCACGTCCAGGCGATCGCATTATGGTCATTTCTGATGCGGTATTTTCCATGGATGGAGATATTGCCCCCTTACCAGAAATGCTGGATATCCTAGATCATTATCCTGGTAGTGTGATTGTGATGGATGAAGCTCATGCTAGTGGGGCAATTGGGGCAACAGGAGGCGGTATTTACGAGCATTTTGGCATTACGACCCAATCAGTCTTAGAAAGGGGGATTATTCCCATTATTATGACTACTTTTTCTAAATTTGCCGCTTCAGCAGGGGCAGCTATTAGTAGTCATTCCCGTGAACTGATTGATTTATTGGATGTTTCCCCCACTTCCATTGGCACAATTTCCTTAGCCCCACCTCTAACAGCAGCAGCGTTAGAAAGCATTCGTCAGGTGAGACAAAATCCTCAATTGGTGCAGCAATTACAAGCCAATACTCGTTATTTGCGATCGCGTCTCCTCTCCGAAGGTTTTACGGCCGTTGGCGAAACTAATGTCATTCCTGTGATTATGCCTGAACAAATCAATCCTAAACAATTTGCCCAGAAAATGATGGAAGAATATGGTGTGTGGGTATCTCCCATCTGGTTTATCGCTAAACCTCGGTTAAGAATTACGGCCAATGCCCTACATACCCAAGAAGAAATGGATTGCTTAGTAGCGGCCATGGTAGCTACACGTAATTCTCTTTATTCTGTCAAAGAACCTGTTAGCATCTGATCAACATATACAGATGACGGGGGAGTAAAACCCCCGTTAATCAGAAAACCTGATGGCTATAAAATCTGCCTCAATGCCGATTCTAAATTGGCATATTGATACTGAAAACCTGATTCTAAAGTATGTTTAGGTAACACCTGCTGCCCTTCTAATACTACCTTTGCCCCATCTCCTAAAAGTGCTTCTAGGGCAAAAGAAGGTACAGGCAACCAGGAAGGACGATTCATTACCTGACCCATGGTATTACTTAAATCGTTCATGCGGACAGGGTTGGGTGCGGTGGCGTTATACACTCCGTCCATGGTTGGTTTTGTTAAAGCCTGAATAATTAAACTCACAATATCGTCTATGTGAATCCAAGAAAACCATTGCCGACCACTGCCAATGGGTCCGCCGGCAAAAAGTTTAAAGGGGGTAATCATTTTCCCCAACGCGCCACCATTACCTAAAACAATGCCAAGGCGTAAGATTACCAAGCGCACATCAGCATCTTTTACTTTTCTAGCTTCCCCTTCCCACTCCTGACAGATTTGGGAGAGGAAATCTTGACCTGGGGGACTATCTTCATCAAAAGTGGCGGTTTCACTTGTCCCGTAATAACCGATAGCAGAAGCATTAACTAATACAGTGGGGCGAGGATTAGCTGTGGCTATAGCTTCGACAATTTTCTGTGTACCGAGTTTGCGACTGTTGAGGAGTTCCTGCTTGCGTTCTGGTGTCCAGCGTTCTTCCGCAATGGGTTCTCCGGCTAAATTCACTACTGCATCACAGCTGGCGATCGCATTTTGCCAAGCACCGGATACGCCAGGGGTATAAGCGATAATTTCTACATTCCTAAAAACTGATGAGGGAAAAACCCTTTGAGCAGAATTAGGATTGCGAGTCAAGACTAATATTGTATGACCTTCTGTATGTAGTCTTTTTACTAACGGACTACCCACAAATCCTGTTGCACCACTAATTGCTATTTTCATCTTACTATTTATTGTTTATCTTGCCTCTTGCTTTATTAGGTAGCAAATCTCCTCAATAAAATTGAGTTTGTAACAACACTAACAGAGCTAAAGGCCATTAATGCCGCCGCACTAGAAGGACCCAGACTAAAACCCCAGCTAGGCAATAATACACCAGCAGCTAGGGGAATACCAATTGTATTATAGGCAAAAGCCCAAAATAAATTTTGCCGGATAGTATTGAAAGTAGCACGACTCAATTGAATTGATTTTACAACATCGCCAAGAGAATTTCCCATCAAGATAATTTCCGCAGTTTCCATTGCTACATCTGTACCAGAGTGTAAAGCAATGCCCACATCTGCCTGTGATAAAGCGGGGGCATCATTTATACCGTCACCTACCATGGCCACAACGGATTTAGTTTTTTCAGACTGAAGAGATTGAATGGTAGCAGCTTTTTGGACCGGGGGGATACCTGCCATAATATCGGCGTTATTTATTCCTAGTTGTTTGGCGATCGCTTGAACTGCTTCTAGTCTATCACCACTGAGCACCATTACCCGTAAACCCATCTGGTGTAATTTGTCTACTGCAATTTGGGCATCTGGTCTGAGGGTATCACTCACAGCAATTAAGCCGTTTAAGGTCCCGTCTACAGCCACTCCGATGACTGTTTTTCCGGCTGTAGCTAGTTTATGTCCTTGTTGATGTGCTGTATCATTAATATTCACTTGATGGTAATTCAACCATTCCCAATTACCTAACAGGACATTTTTCCCTTCTACGACAGCAGATACGCCCAGGCCTGGTTCTGTGTGGAACTCCACAGCATGGGGAATGGTTAACTCTTGAAATTTAGCCTCTTGTTGGATAGCGGTGGCTAGGGGGTGATAAGTACCACTTTCTACTGCTGCTGCTAGTTGAATTAATGATGATGGTGAAAGCGATTCTACCAAAACTAGACAATCAGTTACCGTAGGTTTGCCTGTGGTGAGAGTGCCGGTTTTATCAAAAACTACCGTGTCTAATTTGTGGACTGTTTCTAAAACGTCCCCACCTTTAATTAATAATCCCTGTTCTGCACCTATACCCGTTCCCACGAGAATAGCTGTCGGGGTAGCGAGTCCTAGGGCACAGGGACAAGCAACTACCATCACAGTGATCGCTAATTTTAAACTAATTAATAGTCCAGAATATTGAGTGTGGGGTAGTAAATGCTGGGCATTATTTCCCATATCATGAGCCATTTCCATCCCCCCAGACATAGCTATATCTGGCCAGAGGTGAGTTCCCAGCAAATACCAAAAGGCAAATGTTAAACAAGAAGCTGCTAATACACCGTAGGTAAAATAACCAGACACCCTATCAGCCAATTTTTGCACTGGTGCTTTGCGAGTTTGGGCGGCTTCTACTAAAGCCACAATTTGTGCTAAAGTTGTATCATCTCCTGTGCGGGTAGCTTGAATAGCGATCGCCCCCGACTGGTTTAAAGTTCCCCCAGTCACAGCATCTCCGGGTTGCTTCATCACGGGGACAACTTCCCCAGTCAGCATGGACTCATCTACCGTAGTTTGGCCAAAGCGAACTTCACCATCCACTGGAATCTTATCCCCTGGAAGCACCTGCAACCATTCACCTACACGCACTTGTTCTGCCGGAATTTCTATAATATTTGCCCCAGAAATTAATTTTTCCGGGTCAGGACTCATAATTAATCTCGCTGTTTGCGGTTTTAATGCCAATAACTGGCGAAATGCTGATGCAGCACGTCCCCGCGCTTGTTTTTCTAAAGTTCTCCCCAGCAAAATAAACCCCAACATCATCACCGGTTCATCAAAAAAGCACTCCCAACCCATTTGGGGAAACAATAACGCTACCAAACTGGCACTATAGGCCGTTACCACTCCCAACCCGATGAGAGTATTCATATTTGGCGCACCCCGTCGCCAACCTTGCCAACCTTCTGTTAAGATTTGTCTACCTGGCAAAATAATAGCTACCGTTGCCAGTCCACAATGAAACCAAATATTATTTAAAAAAGGGAAAATAGAAGAGCCTAGATCACCAAAATGGCCAATTCCTGATAATCCCAGTAATAAAATAGCAACTACCAACTGTCTAATTGTCTCTTGTATTTCCTGGCGTTGCTTGGTAGCTGAGTTCCAACTAGGATCAGGTTTATCACTGGCATTTTTATTTCTACGTAACTCACTGGGAAAACCCCCTGCTGTTAATTTCTGAGCTAGTGCCTCTGCATCCACAGTACCACGTTCTGCCTCCACAACTGCCACTTCTGTAGCCAAGTTAACACA
This sequence comes from Cuspidothrix sp., assembly GCA_046080125.1. Taxonomy (GTDB): domain Bacteria; phylum Cyanobacteriota; class Cyanobacteriia; order Cyanobacteriales; family Nostocaceae; genus Cuspidothrix. The sequence goes on along the minus strand of JBJTTJ010000190.1, from coordinate 5,126 downwards.
GACGCTTTTTACTCCTGGATATTGCAGAAGCTGTTTTTCCACTGCTCTCACGCATCCAGCGCACTTCATACCACCAACATCTAAAATAATTTTCTCTGAGTCCAATGTTGTTGGGGTTGTGGAAGATTCGGATACTATTTCAGTTTTTGGGATCAGTTGCATAGCTAGTTCTAGGTTCGCTCTTGTTAGTCTGACGCTTGGTAACTAAGGTCTCTACTTTGAGATTAGGCCAAATTTGCCACTTTAACCAAGTTAAATAATATTAAGTTTATAATATCCTCATCTTATCAAAAAAATCAGCGATGTATCCCCCCAAGCACTGGAAATCAAAATAATCACCTAAATCAGAAAAATTATGGTAGTTAACTGTATTGGCAACATTAAAATCAAGGTTTTGTAAAAATAATTTATTTCCCAACTGGATACTATAGTAAAATATCCTATACTCATTATGAGCAAAATCAGTAAGTGTGTCTGTTTATGTTTGAGAATTTGCATATTCGTCTTACCTAGTCAAAAGCTTAGAACCAACCTTGTTTATTCACAAAATATGTATTCACAAAATCTTCATGGGGTTTATTAAAATAAATCATCGCTTCGACTAAACCCACAAGCTGCATAATTATTAATGTGAATCCGTAAGTGAAAGAACCACCAATTATGGAAATAGACAACATAATAAAACCTTCAGACGTGTAACCAAGAATAAATTTATGCAGTCCAAATCCACCAAATATAATTCCTGCATAACCTGCTAATAATTGTTTAGTTGGATGGGAAGGATTGATATTAGTCATATTTATTGATACTCCTTGATATCTCAAAGATATGATGCTGAAGATTAATCTTAGTGGGATATTAACTTTTCTACAGGGTTGTATTCTCAAACCCGGATAATTTGGAAATTGAACTAATATTTGATTTTCGAGATATCCAAGAATCGTTAAATAGGAGATGAAATAGTCAGGATTCAGGTCAGGTAATAAGATACCCGACTTCTGAAGATAAATGTCTCTTTTCTCAATTAAATAAGTCAGGTATCTAGGGTTTAAAACACCCGTGGAAATTATCAGTATCTCTTATAATTACCCAAGCAAAATTATGCTTCAGCTATGCTTCAGCACAAGATTTAATATATGGATTGAAAACCAAAATGCCTGTATTCCTTACTTTCTGTTCCCTTTCCTAAACATAAAATTTATTTTGCACGACTACTTACTTTTTAAAAACTTTTTAAACCTTGTTGCAATAATTTTTGATGTAAGTAAGCTTGAGTTACTAAAGATTGAATTTTCTCATCTGACAAAGATTTACCATGATGGTAATAATCAATCCAAGCTTTACTAATTATATCTACATCATCTGGTAAATCCTTTAAGTTCCAACCTGGTATTTCTAAATCTTCCATTAATCGGTTGACCTTGGGATCATAACTTAAAGCAAAACAACGAGAACCTTCACTTGCTGCCATAATTAAACTATGTAGACGCATTCCTATAGACATTTCTACATCACGAAATACCCCTTTTAAAACTTGCGGATTTTCGCAACAAATAATTTTACTTACATCCGGTAATTGAGTATAAATTTTTTCGGCAATCCCTATATCTTCACTTTTTTGGAATGGTAATAATAAAATAAAAGCTTGAGTTTCTTTTTGCAAATTAACTAAAGCTTGAGTTAAACTTGTTAATCTATTTTCTGTTAATTGGGGATGATTTCTTAAAGTAACAGCTATTCTTGGTTTTGGTAAATCTCTTAATTCTGGTACTGGTTTTGATTCCAACGCCCAAACAGGATCAGGTGCAAGGATATGGGGTATACTCCAATGTGATAATAACCCAGAACTAGAGCGATCGCGCACACTCACTTGAGTGCAACCTGCAAAATTACTCTTTGCTAACCAACGAGTTTGGAAACGCAACAATGGACCGATGCCTTGTCCCCAAGCAATGGTTTTCAAACCCATCCCTTGAGCTAAAGCCATTAATCCCCCATAATAAAAAGGGCTAATAATGCTGGTCGCATCTTGTATTAAACTGCCACCACCCCAAATAAAAGCATCACAGGAATGCAAAGCTTTGATAACTTGGAAAAACGCCATACGGTTGTAACATTCCACACCGTAATGATGATGAGTTGCTTCAGGATTTCCAGAAAGCACCACAGGAGTAACATCAGATGGTAGCATTTGCAGGAGTGTGGCTAACAAAGCTTCATCACCACCATTACCTTTACCGTAATACCCAGACAATAAAACCCGCATTTTCGCCATTTTGAATTTTAGATTTTGGATTTTGGATTTTGGATTTTGGATTTTGGATTACCAATTGTTTATCTAAGTAAGTAGAAGGGAATAAATCAAAAGTTCCTAGTCAGGAATTTATTCCTCTGTTGAGGACTTAAGTCCTCACTACGAACTTTAAATGATGTTAGTTGGTTCTACTTAGTTATCTACCACTCACAACGAACAACTGACCACTGACCACTGACCACTGACCACTGACCACTGACCACTGACCACTGACCACTGACCACTGACCACTGACAACTAACAATTATGCACGCTCTTTCAATTCCCACTTGGATAATTCATATTTCTAGCGTTATTGAGTGGATGGCCGCAATTTGGCTAATCTGGATATACGGTGAACTTACTAAAAATCGTAGTTGGTGGGGCTTGTCCTTTGGTATGTTACCTGCTTTAATTAGTGCAATGTGTGCTTGTACCTGGCATTATTTCGATAATTCTGAATCTCTAGAATGGTTAGTAACCCTACAAGCTACCATGACATTAATTGGTAATTTTACCCTTTGGGCGGCTGCTTATCTTATTTGGCGTTCCACAAAGTCTGCCAGCAGCATTGAACCAGAATCTATCAAATCAGAATCATGATATCAAAAGAAACCCTCTTTGCCCTGTCTCTGTTTCCCTATTTGGGTTTCTTGTGGTTTATCAGCCGCGTTCCCCAAATGCCACGTTTAGCACTATATGGATTTTACGGCACATTGGTCTTTGTTGCTGTCACCATTCCCGCCGGCATTTATGCCCAAGTACAGTACGGAGAACAATTAGCCAATATAGACTGGTTACATGGTGGTGCAGAATTCTTTTTAACTCTTTCTAACATCTTACTAGTCTTAGGTTTTCGCAAAGCAGTAAAGGAGTTAGAAGGGAAAAAATAAGTTTGGTCTTAATATCTTAGCATCAAGTGAGTTTAGTTAACTTGGTGTAACATATACTTCTCATTTAATTTAGAAACTTTTGAAATGTTTGAGGTTAGTTTATGTCTCGTTCTCCTAAACCAAAAAAAACTAATGCTGAATCTAGGTCAAGGTATTATATTAGAGAAGAAGCAAAGAAAAAAGGGTGGAATGTTAATCATGTTTCTCGCGGCGGAGATTTTCTGGAAGAAAATGAAATTGAAGCTCATTTTCCCGATATTGGGTTAACTGGAACAAAGCCAGATTTTTTGATATGTTTTAATCATGAACCTTTAATAATAGTAGAAGCTAAAAATGAGCCTAACAAAATTAATAACGCATTAAAGGAAGCAATTGAATATGCTGAAGCTATAAATTCTACACAGAAATATAATATCAAATTAGCTGTAGGCGCTGCTGGTCAAGAAGATACAGGTTTTATAGTTGAAGTCAGATATAAAACTAATAATGGTTGGGTTGCGCTTACTTCCTCCCAAGAAGAAATTACTACTATTCCCTCTAAAAAAGAGGTTGAATTAGCTATTGTATCCGATGATGGAACAACTAATGTTTCTATTCCTGCTGCTTCTGAATTTGTAGATGCAGCTATTGAAATCAGTAGAATACTACGGACTGCTAAAGTAGAGGCATCTCTACGACCTAAAGTTATTGGTGCAATTACTTTAGCTATGTCTCAAGGTAGGATTGATATTAGAAAAGATGAAGCTCTAAAATCTATTAATAATTTATCATCTCAAGCCATTAACCAATCCGATGATATTTCTGAAGATAAAAAAAATCAGATAATAGATGCTTTGAATTTATCAGGATCAGATTTTGATAGACTTGCACCATATATAGGTAGAATTGTAGCTATTCTTTTTCGTTTAAATATTCGTTCTGTTCTACAAACAGATGTAGATTTTTTAGGAATGTTTTATGAAGCATTCCTACGTTATGGTTATGATAATAATGCTTTAGGTATTGTTTTTACACCTCGTCATATTACTAGGTTTTGTGCTGATTTATTAGAAGTTTCTTATAAAGATAAAGTGATAGATATTGCTTGTGGAACAGGAGGTTTTTTGGTTGCAGCTTTTGATAAGATGCTTGAAAGTGCAAAAAGTGAAGCCGCTATTACTCAAGCAAAATCTTCTCTGTATGGTTTTGATACTAATCCAACAGTGTGGCTACTAGCCATGCTGAATATGTTTTTTCGTGGAGATGGTAAAAGCAATATAGAATTAGGCTCTTCTTTGGAAGAAGACAATATTAATCCGCTTAAAAAACAGTTTACAAAAGCATTTTTAAATCCTCCTTTTTCTCAAAAAAATGAACCTGAATATAAGTTTATTGATATGGCTATGGAGTGTTTAGGAGTAGGAGAAATTTTAGTAGCTGTTGTATATGCCAGTGTTTTTGCAGACGACAAACATAAAATATGGAGAAAAAACTTTTTGCGCCGACATTCATTGTTGGGGATAATTAGTCTTCCTGACGATTTATTTTATCCTACCTCTGCTCCTACAAATATTATTATAGCTTCGGCTCATATACCCCAAGCTAATGATGACAAAATTATGATAGCAAAAGTTAGTAATGATGGTTTTGAAAAATTAAAAAATAGAAGAGTAGAAAGAGAAGGTTCTCAATTACCTTTACTTAAAATTGCTTTTAATCAAATTAAAAATAATCAAGAAGTCAATAATGCCGATATTACAACAATTTTAGGTAAGGATCTTAAAACAGGTGTTGAATGGAGTCCTCAGCAATGGCTTCTTCAACCTGAAATAAATCAAGCAGATATTATAAATAATAACAAAAGAGTAATGAAATCTATATTTCAGGCAGTATCTTATTTTCTAGATTTGAGTGAAGAAGTGTTAGACAACTTTTGTAACAATTGGCAGCAATTGCCACAA